>JBOHXX010000031.1:0-16790 GCA_050737675.1 Pseudoxanthomonas sp. | reverse complement strand
GGTGTCGGATTGCGGTATGCGATAGGAATGGAACAAAGAGCGGTGGGCCGAGGCCCACCTTACGGATCAGCGGACTTCCGCGATCTCCACCCCATCCAGTCCCTGCGCCAGGGTGCGCGCGTCGCCGCCCTGGGCCAGCTTGATCTTCAGGCGCACTTCGTTCTGCGAGTCGGCGTAGCGCAGCGCGTCCTCGTAGCTGATCTCGCCGGCCTGGTACAGCTCGAACAGGCTCTGGTCGAAGGTCTTCATGCCCAGGTTGGTGGACTCCTTCATCACTTCCTTGAGCTTGTGGATCTCGCCTTCACGGATGTAATCCTGCACCAGCGGCGTGCCGAGCATGATCTCCATCGCCACCCGCCGGGCCTTGCCGTCCGGGGTCGGGATCAGCTGTTGCGCGACCACGCCCTTGAGGTTGAGCGAAAGATCCATCAGCAACTGCCCGCGACGCTCTTCGGGGAAGAAGTTGATGATGCGGTCCATGGCCTGGTTGGCGTTGTTGGCATGCAGCGTGCACAGCACCAGGTGGCCGGTCTCGGCGAAGGCAATGGCGTGGTCCATGCCCTCGCGGGTGCGCACCTCGCCGATCATGATCACGTCCGGCGCCTGGCGCAGGGTATTCTTCAGCGCGTTGTCCCAGCTGTCGGTGTCGATGCCGACCTCGCGCTGGGTGATGATGCAGCCCTCGTGCTTGTGCACGAATTCGATCGGGTCCTCGATGGTGATGATGTGGCCGGTCGAATTGAGGTTGCGGTAACCGATCATCGCCGCCAGCGAGGTCGACTTGCCGGTGCCGGTGGCGCCGACGAAGACGATGATGCCGCGCTTGGTCATCGCCAGCGTCTTGATGATCGGCGGCAGGTTCAGTTCTTCCACCGTGGGGATGCGCGCCTCGATGCGGCGCAGGACCATGCCGACCTGGTTGCGCTGGTAGAAGCAGCTCACGCGGAAGCGGCCCACGCCGGCCACGCCGATGGCGAAGTTGCATTCGTGGGTCTTCTCGAACTCCTCGCGCTGCGCCGGCGTCATCACGTTCAACACCAGGTCGCGCGATTGCTGCGGGGTCAGCGGCGTCTGCGTGATCGGCGAGATCTTGCCGTTCACCTTGATCGACGGCGGCATGCCGGAAGTGATGAACAGGTCCGACGCCTTCTGGTGCGCCATCAGCTTGAGGAACGAGGTGAAATCGATGGTGCTCATGGGATTACCTCTGGAAGAGGCCACCTTCCGGACGGGTTGGTGGTTGGTGGTTCGTGGTTGGTAACGGGGCCGTGAGTACCACGAACCACGAACTACCAGCCAGTAACTAGATCATTCGAACAAGCGCTTGTCTCTCGCATATTCCTTGGCCTGGTGGCGCGTGATCATCGACCGCTTCACCAGGTCCTGGAGGTGCTGGTCGAGGGTCATCATGCCCAGTTGCTGGCCGGTCTGGATCGCCGAATACATCTGCGCGACCTTGTCCTCGCGGATCAGGTTGCGGATGGCCGGCGTGCCGACCATGATTTCCCAGGCGGCGGTACGGCCACCGCCGACCTTCTTCAGCAGCGCCTGCGAAATCACCGCGCGCAGCGACTCCGACAGCATCGAGCGGACCATCGGCTTCTCGCCGGCGGGGAACACGTCGATCACGCGGTCGATGGTCTTGGCCGCCGAGCTGGTATGCAGGGTGGCGAACACCAGGTGTCCGGTTTCCGCGGCGGTCAGCGCCAGGCGGATGGTTTCCAGGTCGCGCAACTCGCCGACTAGGATGTAGTCGGGGTCTTCACGCAAGGCCGAGCGCAGCGCCTCGTTGAAACCGTGGGTGTCGCGGTGCACCTCGCGCTGGTTGATCAGGCACTTCTGCGAGGTGTGCACGAATTCGATCGGATCCTCGACGCTGAGGATGTGGCCGTATTCGTTCTTGTTGATGTGGTCGATCATCGCCGCCAGCGTGGTCGACTTGCCCGAGCCGGTCGGACCGGTGACCAGGATCAGGCCCTGCGGCTGGTTGATCAGCTCGCGGAACAACGGCGGGCAACCCAGGTCTTCCAGGGTCAGCACTTCGGAAGGAATGGTGCGGAACACCGCGCCGGCGCCGCGGTTCTGGTTGAAGGCGTTGACGCGGAAGCGCGCCAGGCTGGGGATCTCGAAGGAGAAGTCGACTTCCAGGAATTCCTCGAAGTCGCGCCGCTGCTTGTCCGACATGATGTCGTAGACCAGCGAATGCACCTGCTTGTGGTCCAGTGCCGGGATGTTGATCCGGCGCACGTCGCCGTCCACCCGGATCATCGGCGGCAGGCCGGCCGACAGGTGCAGGTCCGATGCTTTGTTCTTGACCGAAAACGCCAGAAGTTCGGCGATATCCATACGCTGCTTCCCCAAAAATGCTGCGACTGGTGGAACGATACATCCCCGAGAGGCAGTATAGCGCCCTCACCGCTATATCCAACGGTTGAAGGATTATGCTCGCCCAGCGCCTCAACGCAACACTGCAAAGCCTTGAAAACGCAGCTATCGCGGGGCAACGGCCAGTACCGCGATTGTTGGCGGTTTCCAAGACCCAGACCACGGCGGCGATCGCGGCATTGGCGGCTGCCGGACAGCACGCTTTTGGTGAGAACTACGTCCAGGAAGCACAGGCCAAGATCCAAGAATTGGCAACGCAGGGGCTGGAGTGGCATCTGATCGGCCACCTGCAGTCCAACAAGGCCGAGCTGGCCGCAAGCCTCTTCGACTGGGTACAGACCGTCGACCGGACCAAGCTGGTCGCGGCACTGGCCGGATATCGTCCGCCGGAGCGGACACCACTGAATGTGCTGATCCAGGTCAACGTCGACGATGAGGCCAGCAAGCATGGTTGCGATCCGGAAGATATCTCCGGTTTGGCGACCGCCATTGCCGGGGAACCACGCCTGGCCTTGCGTGGCCTGATGGCGATCCCCGCGCCGCATCCGGAACTCGAAATGCGTCGTGCCGCGTATCGCCGCATGGCCGGCCTGTTTGCCGATCTCGCCATGCGGCATCCGCAGGCCGACACCTTGTCGATGGGCATGAGCGACGACTTCCCGCTGGCCGTCGCCGAAGGTGCGACCATGGTCCGCATCGGCACCGCCCTGTTCGGCGCGCGCAGCACCACCCCACGAGGAAACGCATGAGCCCCTCCACGAACATCGCCTTCATCGGCGGCGGCAACATGGCCCGCAGCCTGATCGGCGGATTGATCGCGCGTGGCACAAGCGCGACCAGCCTCCGCGTCGCGGAGCCGGTCGAGGTCCTGCGCGAATCGCTGGCCCGGGATTTCGGCGTCGAGGTCTTCGCCACTGCACAGGAAGCCGCCACGGATGCGGACCTCTGGCTGCTGGCCGTGAAGCCGCAGGTCATGCGCACCGTGTGCGAAGGCCTGGCCGCCCTCGCCCAATCGCGCAAGCCGCTGGTGGTCTCGATTGCGGCGGGAATCACCGCCTCGCAGATGCAGCGCTGGCTGGGCGGCGACAGCGCGGTCATCCGTGCCATGCCCAATACACCCGCCTTGCTGGGTGCGGGAGTAACCGGCCTGTTCGCAAGCGCGCAGGTCGATGCGGCGGGACGCACGCGCGCCGAGGAGCTTCTCTCCAGCGCAGGCAAGACCGTCTGGATCGATGACGAGGTGAAGATGGATGCGGTCACCGCCGTGTCCGGCAGCGGGCCGGCCTACGTCTTCCTGCTGGCCGAGGCGATGGAGGCGGCGGCGAAGGCCGAAGGACTGGCGGACGATGCGGCGCGCACCCTGGTCCTGCAGACCCTGCTCGGCGCGGCCCGCATGCTGACCGAGTCCGATGAAGCGCCCGGGGAATTGCGCAAGCGGGTGACCTCGCCCAACGGCACCACGCAGGCGGCGATAGAGACCTTCCAGGCCGGTGGCTTCGAGGCACTGGTCGGCAAGGCGATCCGCGCAGCCAGCGAACGTGGGCGGCAGCTGTCGGCGGCGAATGATTGATTCCTTGAATCGTCATCCCGAATATTTCCCTCAAACAATCGCAACCAGCATCTCCCTCTCCATGGCGACCAAGATGAAACGCATCCCACTATTGATCCTCACCCTGCTTTTCGCCGCCTGCTCGGCCGGCGAAAAGCCGCGTGCCGCGGAATTCGTCCCGCCTGCCGACGCCACCGTCGACTTCGGCGGCCTGCGCGTGCACTACAACGCATTGCCGACACTCAGCCTCAACGAGGCGGTGGCGCGGGAATACGGCGTGGCCAGGGATGCGAAATCGGCGATGTTGGTCATCGCGCTGCGGCGCATCGCCAACGGCGAGGAGCTGGGCGCGGAAGGCGAGGTTTCGGCCGAAGCCTACGACCTGCAGGGCCAGCGCCAGCACATCGATTTTTCCGCGGTCAAGACCGGCGAATACACCGACCATATCGGCACCTTCGCCATCTATGCGCGCGACAGCTACCGCTTCGAGGTCAAGGTGGAATCGGCTGGCCGCAGCGAGGTCGTGAAGTTCCAGCGCAATTTCTGACCCGTCGCAGGAGCGCCCCTACGGGGTTTTCGTTGACCATGTCTTTATGATCCGCGCGATCTCGCCCACGCCATCGGTCAACGCCGCGGGGCCGGGCTGCAGGATCAGCGGCGACTTGATCTCGTGTAGTTCGCCATCGCGCACCGCGGGGATCGCATCCCAGCCGGGACGTGCGGCAACCTTGTCGGGGCGGAATTTCTTGCCGCACCACGAACCCAGGATGATGTCCGGCGCGCGCCGCACCACTTCCCCGGCGTCGGCGAGGATGCGGTGTTTGGCCAACGACTCGACCGAGCGCTCGGGAAACACATCGTCGCCACCGGCGATGCGGACCAGTTCGGCGACCCAGCGGATACCGGTGATCGGCGGCTCATCCCATTCCTCGAAATACACCCGCGGACGGCGTGGCAACGAAGTCGCCTGGGCTTCGATCGCATCGAGCCCGCGTCGCAGTCCGTCGGCATAGGCGTTGGCCTTGTCGCCGGCACCGACCAGCGCGCCGAGGCGGCGGATGTAATCGAGGATCCCGTCGACGCTTCGGTGGTTCGATATCCAGACCTCGATGCCGTGCCTGATCAGCTCGGCGGCGATTTCCGCCTGGATGTCGGAGAAGCCGACCACGAAGTCCGGCTGCAGCTTGAGGATCTCGCCGATCTTCGCCGAAGTGAACGCGCTGACCTTCGGCTTCTCCTTGCGCGCGATCGCCGGACGCACGGTGAAGCCGCTGATGCCGACGATGCGATGCTGTTCGCCCAGCGCGTAAAGCGTCTCGGTAGGTTCTTCGGTGAGGCAGACGATGCGTTGCGGACCGGTCACGGGGTTGTATCCCTGGCGGGAGCGATTGCAGGAGTGCCGTAAACCGCGACCCTTTTGATGTCAGATTCAAAAGCGTCGCGGCTTACGGCGCCCCTACGGGCGTTCTTTGCATTGTTCACGGATACAGCATCCGCTTGTCCCACTCGCCGGCGGCGTCGAGTTCATAACGCCAGCGCTCGTGCAGGCGGAATTCGGCGCCATACCAGAACTCGATGACCTCCGGCACGACCCGCAACCCGCTCCAGCCCTCCGGGCGCGGGATCTCGCGACCTTCGAATTCCTCTTCCACCTGGGCGATGCGATCCTCGAAGTCGTCGCGCGATCCCAGCGTCTCCGATTGCGCCGAGGCCCAGGCACCGACCTGGCTCAGGCGGGCACGCGAGGCGAAATAGGTGTCGGCCTCGTCGTCGCCGACCAGCTCCACCAAACCTTCGATACGCACTTGGATCCCGGCCGTGTGCAGGCTGCGCCACAGGAACAACAACGCCGCGCGCGGGTTGGCTTCCAGCTCCCGTCCCTTGCGGCTGTGCAGGTGGGTGTAGAACACGAAGCCGCGGGCGTCGAATGATTTCAACAGCACGGTCCGCGCCGAGGGCCGTCCGTCCGCGGTGGCCGTGGCCACGGTCATCGCATTGGGTTCGAGCTCGCTGCCGGCTTTCGCCTCCTTGAACAACTCGGCGAAGGTTGAAAGGGCTTCGGCGTAAAGATCGGTCATCGGTGGTTGGCTCTCGGTTCGGTGGGCCGCTGGTGGAGTCCGGAAACTCTGGATACCGAGCAGAGTTTGCAGGTTCCTCGTCACCGCCTTGCGCTATTGTCGCCCCATGACTACTGACGCGCACCCCTTGACCAGCACCGGCTTCGAGAAAACGCTCGTCACTGCCGCGTTGGAGCACGCCCTTTCGCTTCCGCAAACCGTGCCGGTGTTCGCCATCGCCGGGCTGCAGGGCAGCGGCAAGTCCACGCTTGCGGCGCAGATGGCGGACCTCGCGCAATCCCGTGGCCGCCGGATCGCGGTACTGTCGATCGACGATTTCTACCTGACCAGGGCCGAACGCGAACGGCTCGCGCATGACGTCCATCCCCTGCTCGCCAGCCGCGGCCCGCCCGGCACCCATGACCTGGGATTGGCGGCGGAAACCCTGGACGGACTGCTCGCGGGCAAGCGCACCGGGCTGCCGCGCTTCGACAAGCTTGCCGACGAGCGCGTGCCGGTCGCGCAATGGCCGGTCATCGAGGATGGGTGCGATCTGGTCGTGCTGGAAGGCTGGTTCCTGAAAACCCCGGCGCAACCAGCAGATGAGTTGCGTCTCCCGATCAACGCGCTGGAACGCGACGAAGATCCCGACGGCAGTTGGCGCAGCTGGTGCAATACGGCGCTGGCGCGCGACTACCCGGCGCTGTGGAACCGCATCGATGCGCTGTGGTGGCTGCAGGGCCCGGACTTCGAGGTGGTGCCGGACTGGCGCTGGCAGCAGGAACAGACATTACAGGCTACCGATCCCGGGCGCGCCGGCATGGACCGCGCGCAGGTCGCGCGTTTCGTGCAGTTGTTCGAGCGGGTGAGCCGGCAGGCATTGCGCACCCTGCCGGCGATCGCCGAACGGACCATCCGGCTGGACGCGCAACGCCGCCCGATCCTGTCCCCAAAGGGGACATGAGCCGGGTCAGTCGACCACGAAGGTGATGCGCAGGTTCACCCGCCACTCGATGACGGTGCCCTTGTCGTCGGTGACGACCTTGATCTCGTTCACCCATGCGCCCTTGATGTTCTTCACCGATTCCGACGCCTTGCTCAGGCCGTGCTTGACCGCGTCTTCCATGCTGGTCTTGGAAGAGGCATTGACTTCGATGATCTTGGCTACCGACATGGTTCGCTCCTTGGTATCGGCGGGGTTCCGCCGGGTGCTCAACGGTAGTCCCACGCTTGTTAACGCGTCGCTACGGACTGCTGGCCGGTGATAGCATCGATGGTCATGAATCCCGCCCCCAACCTGATCCTGGTCGGCCCCATGGGCGCCGGCAAGACCTCCATCGGCAGGCGCCTGGCCGAGCGCTTCGGGCTTGAATTCGTCGATGTCGACCAGGCCGTGATCGAGCGCTGCGGCGCCACCATCGCCACGATCTTCGAGCATGTAGGCGAAGCCGGTTTCCGCGAACGCGAGAAGGCGGCCTTGACCGATCTGCTGGACGGGCAAGGCAGGCTGGTCTCGACCGGGGGCGGCGCGGTGCTGGACTGCGACAACCGCCGGTTGATGCAACGGCATGGGTTCGTGGTCTACCTGCACGCGGGCGTGGATTCCCAACTCAAGCGCCTGGGCCGCGATCGCGCCCGGCCGCTGCTGCAGCGTGGGGACCGCGAACAGGTGTTGCACGACCTGGCCGTGATCCGCGACCCCCTGTATGCCGAAGTGGCCGACCTGATGCTGGATACCGACGGCCTGACGCCGGGAACGGCGACCTCCACCCTCGCCCACCTGCTGTCCACCCACTGGCAGCGCAGCGAGCGTGCGGCATGAGTACGACTGTGCGCATCGTCGAAGTCGCCGGCGACCACCCTTATCGGATCGTGATCGGCCCCGGCGCACTGGCCGACGGTGCTGCGCTGGCCAGTCATGTCCGCGGCCGACATGTGCTGCTGGTCAGCGATTCCACGGTCGCGCCGCTGTACGCCTCCGCGGTGCGCGAGGCCTTGCATGGAGCACGCCCGGACCTGCTGATCGGGACCTTCGTGCTGCCCGCGGGCGAGGCTTCCAAGACCATGGCGAATTTCGGCGCGGCCATCGAGGCGCTCGCCGGCCTGGGCGCGACCCGCGATGCCTGCGTTTTCGCCCTCGGCGGCGGCGTGGTCGGCGACCTGGCCGGTTTCGTGGCCGCGTGCTGGATGCGCGGCGTGGATTGCGTGCAATTGCCGACCACGCTGCTGTCGATGGTCGATTCCTCGGTCGGCGGCAAGACCGCGGTGGACATCGCCCAGGGCAAGAACCTGGTCGGCGCGTTCCATCCGCCGCGCGCGGTGTTCGCCGACACATCCACCCTGCGCACCCTGCCGAAGCGCGAACTGCGCGCCGGGCTGGCCGAGGTGATCAAGTACGGCGCGATCCGCGATCCGCGTTTCTTCCGATGGCTGGAACTCGAGCACGCGGCGCTGCTGGCCGGCGACGAAGACGCATTGAGCCTGGCCATCGCCGGCAGTTGCGAACACAAGGCCGAGATCGTGGAACGCGACCCGCTGGAACGCGGCGAGCGCGCGTTGCTCAATTTCGGCCACACCTTCGGCCACGCCATCGAGACCGAACAGGGCTACGGCAGTCCGCACAACGACAACCTCAACCATGGCGAGGCGGTGGCCGTGGGCATGGTCCTGGCCGCGCGCCTGTCGGCGTCGCTGGGCATGGCCGATGCAGCCGATACCGACCGCCTCGCCGAGCTGCTGAAGGTCTATGGCCTGCCCACTGTGATCCCCGCCGGGCTTGCCCCCGAAGCGCTGCTGGCGCGCATGCGCCTGGACAAGAAAAACCTGGCCGGACGCCTGCGACTGGTGCTGTGGCGTGGGGTCGGGCGTGCCGAAGTGGTGCCGGAAGTGGACGAAAACCGCGTGCTGGCGGTGCTCTCCGGCTAAAATGCCGGCATGCGCCTGTTCCTCCAGCAACGCCCGGCCGCGGGCGAATCGCCCCGCTACGTGCAACTGACCCTGCAACCGGACCTGTTCGGCGGCTGGGAACTGCTGCGCGAGAGTGGCCAGATCGGCGGCCGTGCCCAACTCAAGCGCGAGCAGTACCTGCTGCAGGACGAGGCTACCGCCGCCTTCGAGAAAGCCCGCGACGGCCACGTCAAGCGCGGCTTCCAGGTGACGTTCGTACGCGGCGCCGAGGCGCCGAAGCCGTGAAGTCGCGTGCTGCGCACGCTGTAAATGGCCAAGTCGGCGGCTATGCCGCCTGCCAATAACAGTCACGCCGCCGTACTCTCCCCGCCCTTCTTTACCATTCACCCTTTACAGGCAGCGCAGCTGCCGAATTGACTGCCCCCAAGGAACACCGACTTGTCCAATACCCTTCGCAACGACCGCCTGCTGCGCGCGCTCAAGCGCCAACCCGTGGACTGCACGCCGGTGTGGTTGATGCGCCAGGCCGGGCGCTACCTGCCGGAATACCGCGCCACCCGGGCCAGGGCCGGCAGTTTCCTGGCCATGGCCAAGAATCCCGACATCGCCTGCGAAGTGACCCTGCAGCCTTTGGCGCGTTTCGACCTGGACGCGGCGATCCTGTTCTCCGACATCCTGACCATCCCCGATGCGATGGGCCTGGAGCTGTACTTCGTCGATGGCGAAGGCCCGAAATTCCGCAACACCGTGCGCAGCGCGGCGGACGTGGACAAGCTCGGCGTGCCGGACATGGAAACCGAACTGCGCTACGTGATGGACGCGGTACGGGTGATCCGCCGCGAACTGGACGGCAAGGTGCCGTTGATCGGATTCTCCGGCAGCCCGTGGACGCTGGCCTGCTACATGGTCGAAGGCGGCGGCAGCAAGGACTTCGCCCGGATCAAGGCGATGGCCCTGAACGACCCGGCGACCCTGCACAGGTTGCTGTCGGTGAACACCGACGCGGTGATCGCCTACCTCTCCGCGCAGCGCGCGGCCGGTGCGCAGGTGCTGCAGGTGTTCGACACCTGGGGCGGCGTGTTGAGCCCGGCGATGTACCGCGAGTTCTCGCTGCCCTACCTGACCCGCATCGCGCGCGAGCTGGAACGCGGGGACATCCAGGAACGCACGCCATTGATCCTGTTCGGCAAGGGCAACGCCGCTCATCTTGAGGCACTGGCGGAGAGTGGCGCCGAAGCCATCGGCGTGGACTGGCTGGTGGAATTGTCCGAAGCGCGTCGCCGCACCGGCGGCAAGGTCGCGTTGCAGGGCAACCTGGACCCGGCCGTGCTGTACGGCTCGCCCGAGGCGATCCACGAACAGGTCCGCAACGTGCTGGCCAGCTACGGCCAGGGCTCCGGCCATGTATTCAACCTGGGCCACGGCATGTCGCCGGACATGGATCCGGAACACGTCGGCGTGCTGGTGGACGCCGTGCACGCGCTGACCACGCGCGCCTGAGCGGGCATCCGCGCCAATCATGGAATCGCGCATGCAATGCCGCATCGACATGCCCCGCATCGACACGCGCCTGCTTGCCTTCTGCCTGCTGGCGAGCGCGGCCTGCTCGAGCCTGGCAACGACGCCGCAACCGGTGCCGGTGCTGCAGTTGTCCGGCGACGATTTCCCGGCCCTGGTCACGCACCAGCCTGCGCATGATGAAGACGGCGTGCTGCTGCCGCTGGCCTGCGAGCAGATCCGCGGCAAGCGCATCGACGAACTGGACCCGCTGTGGAAACAGGCCGTCGAGCGCATCCACCTGGACTGCGATGACCTGAAGCAGGAAACCGCCGGTTTCGACATGGTCGCCACCGTCGCCACCGGCTTCCTCAGGCCGGGCCTGGTGGAATTCGCCGGCCTCCCGGTGGCCGAGGTGCGGCTGATGGATTCGGAGTTGTGGGGCGATCACGAATACATACTGGACCGCCCCTATGCCGATATCCGCGAAGCGCTGGAACGCTTCGTCGAATCGCATTGCCGCGCATCGCAGGACAACGCGCCGCAGGACAATCTGCAAGCACTGCCGCACAACACCTGCAAGCTCACCGAAACCGATGAGGGCCTGTACCTGGAAGCCGGCCCACTGGGCGGCATCTGGATACATCCGGACCACGACGATCCGCGGCGCACGGTGTATGCGGAAGTCTGGGCGGATTGAGGAAGCTTGCTGGTTGAAAAGCTTCTCGGTCGAGAGCCTTCGCGGTTGATTCGCCGTCCCCGCGAAAGCGGGGCCCAGCGACTTTGTTTTCCACGATCGAAGGCACTGGGTCCCCGCTTTCGCGGGGATGACGAATTTTTTCCTCCATCGTCAACGCCTGGAACTTACGCAAGCACGTCGACTATCGCCCCGGCCAGCATCTCCCCGGTCACCGGCTTGCGCACGAAACCATCGAAACCGGCGGCGCGCGCCAGCGTTTCCGCATCGGCGTCGGCACGCGCGGTCACCGCGACCAGCGGCGCGGTGAATGCCTGCGCGCGCAGCTGCCGGGCCAGCGCAAGACCGTCCAGCCCCGGCAGGTCGAGGTCCAGCAAGCCGATATCGAAAACATGCGCCGCGGTTTGCGCGAGCGCCGCCAGGCCATGCGCCGCGTGGGTGACGTGGTGGCCGCGCGCGCGCAGCATGCTGGTGATCACTTCGGCCACGGTCGGGTCGTCCTCGACCAGCAGGATGCGAAGCGGTTGCGACTCGACAGGAGTCGCGACCGCGCCGTGGGAGAGCGACTCAGGCGTACGCATGGATGTGGCCAGTGGCAGTTCCACGGTGAAACAGGTGCCGACGCCGGGCGTGCTTCGCACCTGGATACGCCCGCCCATGGCGAGCGCAAGCTCCTGGCAGATCGCCAGCCCCAGTCCGCTGCCGCCATAACGCGCGGCGGTGCGCGCGCCTTCGGCCTGCTCGAAGCGCTGGAACAATCGGGTCTGCTGCTCTTCGTTGATCCCGGGGCCTGTATCGGCGATCTCGAAACGCACGCCCTGCGGCGAGGCAGGCGACACCCGCAGGGTCACCCCGCCGCGTTCGGTGAACTTGATCGCATTGCCCAGCAGGTTGAGCAGGACCTGGCGCACCCGCACCGGGTCGCCCTGCAACGCATCGGGCGTACCGGCGGCGATTTCATCGGCGAAGGTAAGGCCGCGCTGTTCGGCCATCGGCGCGGTCAGCCCGACCACTTCGTCGACCAGTTTGCGCAGGTCGAAATCCTGTTGTTGCAATTCGAGCTTGCCGGCTTCGATACGGGCGATGTCCAGCGCATCGTTGACCAGCCGCAGCAGGTGCGAACCCGCGTTCTGGATGGCGTGGGTATAGCCACGCTGCTTTTCGTCCAGCGGCGTGGCCAGCAACAACTCGCTCATGCCGAGCACGCCGGTCATCGGCGTGCGCACCTCGTGGCCCAGCGTGGCCAGGAAACGCGTCTTGGCCAGCGAGGCCTGTTCCGCGAGTTCGCGCTTGTGTTCGTTCAACTGCCACGCGATGCGCGTGCGCAGGCGGCGGCGGTACAGCGCGGCGGCCGCGCCCAGCAGCAGCAGCCCGAGCAGGGCGAACAAGGCGATGCCCCAGCCGCTGCGCCACCACGGCGGCAGCACCCGGAAGCGCAGCGTGCGCTCGGACGAGGCGTTGCCGGCGGCATCGAAGGCCTGCACGTGCAACAGGTAGCTGCCCGGTGGCAATGCCGAGAACACGCGCTCGCCACTCGCGCCCTGGTCCACCCAGTCCTTGTCGAAACCCTGCAGGCGCGAACGATAGCGGTTGGCCAGCGGGTCCTCGAACGACAACAGCCGCGCACTGATCTGCAGTTCGTGGTCGCCGGGTTGCAGATCGAACCCGCCCTCGCCGGGCAGGCTGACGGTGCGGTCGTCGCGGCTGACCTGGAGGCTGTCCAGCACCAGGTTCGGGGTGACCGCGGCCGGGTCCGGCAGGCGCGTATCGAGCAGCATGACCGAGCCATCGGTGGCGCTGCCCGCGAGCACGCCATCGTCGGTGATGAACAGCGCACGATCGTTGAATTCCTGGCTCAGCAGTCCATCGCGCACGCCGAAGTTGCGTACCTGGCCGGATTGCGGATCGATGCGGAACAGGCCACGGCGCGTCGCCAGCCAGAGGCGCTTGCCGGCATCGACTTCGAGACCGGTGGATTCCACCGCCGGCACGCCTTCGGCCACGGCCAGGCGCTGCTCGCGGCGCCAGCCACGGCCATCGCCACGCCACAACTCCAGGCCCGACAGACGATGCAGCCACAGGTGGGTGGGATCCTGGAAAGCGAACGAGAACACGCGCTCGTCGCCGGTCCCCTGCACCGGCAGGAACTTGCGCGCGGCTTGTTCCCAGCGCAGCAGGCCTTGCGCGCCGGCCAGCCACAACGCGCCATCCGGACCAGCCGCGATCATTTCCGTATCCGCCGCCGCCAGGCCGTGACCGGAGCCGGCGTCGATCTCGTCCAGCACCGCACCGCTTTCGCCATCGCGGCGTTGCAGGCCGCCACCCAGGCTGGACAGCCACATGCTGCCGTCGGCGGTCTGCACCAGCCAGTCCACCGGCCCGGTATCGGGCGCTGCGTCCTTGCCTTCGCCCGCCGGCCACGAATTGAGCGCGTGGCTGGAAAGATCCAGCCGCACCAGGCCCTTGCTGTGCCCGAGCCAGAGCCGCCCCTGGCGATCCTCCAGCACCGACTGGAATTTGAGCTTGGCGAATTCCTGCTGATGCCATGGCAGCAATTCGATCTCGCCGGTCCTGGTATCCAGGCGCTCGATGAAGCCCTTGTCGCTGGCCAGCCACGCGTGGCCGGAAGTCCCCGGGGCGATGCCGCGATAGAGCCCGCCACCGAGGCCCTGGGCGGTGGACAGTGCGGCGATGCGACGCCAGTCCGAACGCAGGAAGCCCAGGCCGCGCGACTTGACCGGCGCCCACAGGCCGCCGTCGGGTTGCCGCAGCAAGGCCTGCACCAGGCGCGAGACGCCGTTGCCCGAGGTATCGAAGTCCACGGGCGCCGGCGCGCCTTCTCCCTCGGTGCGCCACAGGCCGCCCTGCCCGCCCAGCCAGTATTCGCCATCGTCGGTGTTGACCATGGCGATGACCGCATTGGGGCGGGCGAACATCGGCGACCATGCCGGCGAAGTCCAGCCACCCGTGGCCTCGCGGCGATACATGCCGTCGGAAGTCCCCACCCACAGTTTCGACCCGTCGGCGACCAGCGAATAGACGATAGGCAGCCGGTCTTGCGGGAACGCCACCCGACGCACGACCTGGCCATCGAAATTTGCCAGGCCAGCAATCGTCCCGATCCACAACACGCCACTCCCATCGAAAGTCAGCGACAGTACGTCGTCCGAAGGCAGGCTCTCGACGTCGGTTTCGCTGGCGGCAAAATGAGTGAACTTCCCGTTCGCATCCAGCCGGCAGAGGCCGCCGCCGAATCCGCCGAACCACAGTTCATCGCCGCGACTGGTGATGGCGAAGACATCGTCGCTGCCCATCTGCGGATGCTCGGCCAGGCGGTAATGGCGGAAGTCCTTGCGGTCCGCGCCCATCATGCTCATGCCGCCGTTCTCGGTGGCGACCCAGATCCGGTCGCGTCCATCGACATGCAGGGCCTGCACGATATTGCCGGGCAGCGAGGCGGGATCTTCCGGATCGTGCCGCCAGACCTTGAAGCCGACGCCGTCATAGCGGGCCAGGCCATCGTGGGTGGCGACCCACAGATAGCCGGCATGGTCGCGGGCCAGTGCGGGGATCGTGGTGTTGGGCAAGCCGTCGGCCGCTCCCAGCACCCGGAACCGGGGGATCTCGGGCACGGCAGCCTGCACCGTAACGCAACAAGCAAGGCACAACCCCAGCAACCAGACCCGCAGTTTCATTCCCTTACCCCGTTAGTGCTCCCTGTCCGGGCATCGTCGCAACGGACCGTTGCATGTGCAAGCGGGGTATCTTCCACGCCACCCACCTAGAATCCCGGCCCTATGCGAATGTCAGCCCGGCTTGGCGTCCTCCTCCTGTTACTGTCTCCATGCGTATACCCCGCATGGGCGGCCAGTGCGGCCTATCAGCTGGATCCGGTCCACACCCGGGTCATGTTCGCAGTGGAACATGCCGGTTTCTCCCATGCGTTGGGCACGGTATCGGGCAGCACCGGACAATTGCAGTTCGACCCGGACGACTGGTCCACGGCAAGACTCGAGGTCAGCGTGCCATTGCAGCACCTGGACCTGGGCAACGAAAAATGGAACCAGGCGGTTCGCGCCAGCAACCTGCTGGACACGACAGAATTCCCGAGTGCGACTTTCATTTCCACGCGCATCGAACCCATCGACCCCCAGCGCGCCTCTGTCTATGGAATCCTGACCCTGCACGGGATCAGCAAAGAAGTGAAACTGGACGTGACCCTCAATGCGCTGAAGCGCCATCCGTTGCCGCCGTTCCGGCGCACCGCGGGATTTTCCGCCACGGCAACGCTGAGCCGCGCCGATTTCGGCATCGATGCGTGGAAGTCGGTGATCGGCGACCGGGTGGAACTGCGCCTGGAAGTGGAAGCGACGCACGCGCGCAAGAGCGGTGCGGACGAGGCAACGGACAGCGATGACAGTGGCATTGATCCCGAACACACCACGAAACCGAGCACGGAGCCGACCACGCCATGACCTTGAAGAACACCGCCGATCGCTGGGGCCCGGTCAGCCAGGCCTTCCACTGGATCATCGTGCTGCTGATCCTGGGCCTGGCCATTGTCGGCCTGACCATGGGCGAACTACCGAAGACACCGAAATATTTCTGGATCTACACCGCGCACAAGTCGACCGGACTGCTGGTGTTGGCGCTGGTGATCGCGCGACTGGGGTGGCGCTTGTACGCGGGCAAACCAGAGCCGGTGCCCGGCACCCCGACCTGGCAGGAACGCATCGCCACGGTCACCCACTGGCTGCTGTACGGCCTGATCCTGCTGATGCCGATTTCCGGCTGGCTGTACGACTCGACCAGCGGCCTTCGTCCGTTCCGCTGGTACGGCCTCTTCAACGTGCCCAAGCTGCACGCGCCGGACGACGCGTTGAAGCACCTTTCCCACGACATCCACGAGTGGGGTTTCTGGGTGCTGGTCGCGCTGGTCGCCGCCCATGCCGGCGCCGCGTTCTACCACCACTACTTCCAGCGTGACGTGACGCTTACCCGCATGTTGCCGCGACGTTCATCGCCGAGAGCCGATAACGATCCTTCCTCCCTGCCCACCACGAAACCCGAGGAACCTCCCCATGTCCACTGATCCCAAGACGCGCAGCTTCACTTCGCCCGCGCTGACCGCCGCCGCCCTGGTGGCGATGATGGCCACTGCGCCGGCATACGCCGCCAATTACGTGCAGGCCGCCGGCTCGACCCTGGTCTTCGCCAGCAAGTACGACGGCGAAGTGTTCACCGGTAAGTTCGCCAACTTCACCACCACGCTGAGTTTCGATCCGGCCAACCTGGCGACGTCGAAGCTGGACGTGGTGATCCCGCTGGCCGGCACCAGCACCGGCAACGGCGATCGCGACTCCACTCTTTCCAGCAGCGACTTCTTCAACGTCGCCAAGTTCGCCCAGGCCCGCTACAGCGCCAGCAAGTTCCGCGCGCTCGGCGGCAACCAGTACGCCGCCGACGGCAACCTGTCCCTGCGTGGAGTGAGCAAGCCGGTCACCCTGACCTTCACCTGGACCCCCGGCGCACAGCCGGTGCTCAGCGGCAAGGCCACGGTCAAGCGCCTGGATTTCGGCGTCGGCGGCGGCGACTGGGCCGACACCAGCAACATCCCGAATGAAGTGGCGGTGAGCACCAAGGTCGTGTTCAAGCCCGCGAAGTAGCCTTGCCCGTAGGAGCGCCCCATGGGCGCGAG
>JBOHXX010000030.1:0-16957 GCA_050737675.1 Pseudoxanthomonas sp. | reverse complement strand
GGATATTCTCCGGCTTCAACCCAAGCGCCACCAGCATGTCCAGGCAGGCGATGCCGGCGGCGCCGGCGCCGCTGGTAGCCAACTTCACGTCTTCGATCTTCTTGCCGACCACTTCCAGGGCGTTGTAGATCGCCGCGCCGACGATGATCGCGGTGCCGTGCTGGTCGTCGTGGAACACCGGGATCTTCATCCGCTCGCGCAGCTTGCGCTCGACGATGAAGCACTCCGGCGCCTTGATGTCTTCCAGGTTGATGCCGCCGAAGGTCGGTTCCAGCGAGGCGATGATCTCGACCAGCTTGTCCGGGTCGGTCTCGTCGATCTCCAGGTCGAACACGTCGATGCCGGCGAACTTCTGGAACAGCACGCCCTTGCCTTCCATCACCGGTTTACCGGCGAGCGGGCCGATGTTGCCCAGGCCCAGCACCGCGGTGCCGTTGGTGACCACCGCGACCAGGTTGCCGCGCGCGGTCATCTCGCTGGCCGCGTTGGGATCCTCGACGATCGCCTCGCAGGCGAAGGCCACGCCCGGCGAATAGGCCAGGGCCAGGTCGCGCTGGGTGACCATCGGCTTGGTCGGCGACACCTTGATCTTGCCCGGCGGCGATTGCCGGTGGTACTCCAGTGCGGCCTGCTTCAGATCGGACTGTTTTTGCTCTTCGTTGGACATTCGACGCGGCTTTTCGTGGGCAGGGCTCGATTCTACCCCACGCCTACGAAAGACCCCTCCCGCAGGTAATGCACGAGGAGCAGATAATGCGGAAGAGGCTTCAACTCTGGTGTTGTTGGTTGAAAAGCGGCGGGGCTGAAGCCCCTCCCACAACTGCCGGCTTGTCGGTCAGCTGGTCCAGGCGGATGCGGTTGGCGAACAGCGAGAACGCGAGCATCCCGGCCAGGCCGTTGGCGCGCCGGACCCAGTCGGGCAGCCAGCGCGGCGGCGCCAGTACGCCGGCTTCGAACAGCGGCGCGAACGCCTGCGCGTCGCCCAGGGTCATCTTCCCCGCGAACAGCCAACGGCACAGCTGCAAGCGGTCCTGTTGCAGCGAACGACGGAAGAAAGTGTGCACGTCGATCAACCCGCGCAGGTACACGGTGTCCTTGGTGAAGGCCGCACCACCACCGACGGGAGCGCCGCGGAACACGCGCTGGGCCGAGGCGAAGCTTTCCTCCGGATCCTGCCCGGCGACGATGAAATAGCGGAACACCTCGATGAAGTCGGCGCCATCCAAAGCGAGCGCTATCGCCTCGATGCGCAGGCTGATGCGCTTCATTCGCGCGATGTCGATGCTGCCGGTGATCTGTTCGGCGAAAGTGGCCAGGCCTTCCTGGGTTTCGGTCGCGCGCGGCGAGGACAGGGCCAGGCTCGGCAGCAATGGTTGCCCGCGACCGTTGAGCGCGGTCAGCGAATGCACCAGCGCTTCATGGTGGAACAGCTGGCGGCGGTCGTAGTCGCTGAAGGCGGCGCCCTGGCGCAGGCGGATGCGGGTGGCCCCGGCCGCGGCCTTGGCGATCAGGTCGCGGTCGAGTTCCACCGTAATCACACGACTGTCGAAGAACTCGTCAAGGTCGTTCTGCAGCTGCAGTTGCAGGGCGGTGGCCGACACCGGGACCTGTTCCTCGGGTGCGAGCAGTTCATGGTCCAGTTCGTTGGCGATGGCGATGAAATGCCGCGCGGCTTCACGCGTGGTCGGCCCGTTGCCGGGCAAGGCCTGGTCGGGCGCACCGAACAAGGCAAGCGAGTGCGTGGTGACTTCGGCGGTGCCCAGCGCCTCGAGCAGCTGCGCCGCCAGCCCCCAGCTGCGCGTCGATTCGACCAGGTAACGGCCCAGCGGATGCGCGGGATCGGCTTCGGCCGCGATCGCATCGAGCTCGCGCCGTTCCGCGCTGAAGTCGAATTTTTCGTAATCGATCCGCGGCAGCTGCGGTTGTCCCCGCGCGAACGATTCCAGGAACGGTGCCTGCACGCTCGCCGGCCAGCTGGCCAGGCTCAACAACTTGATCCCGCGTGCGGCCTTGACCATGCGCGCGTCGAGTGCGGCGTGGTGGGTGATGTCGGGGGATTGCTCAGTCATGGAATCGCCTTTGTTGTTGCCTTTGCTTTCCTACTTGCTTGCCCCGCTTGCGAACCTAGCGTTCGACCGGATGACGGCAATAGCAACATCAAAAGCACCCCTCCTCAATCCTCCCCTGCGCTGCGCGCAAGGGAGGAGGCCAAAAGCAAAATCAGGATGGATCCCGGCTTGCGCCGGGATGACGGCAAAGGCCCCCCGTTCTCAACGCCTCCCGTATTTGTCATCCAGCCGCTTGTGCAGCGTCTTGCTCTGCGCCTTCGCCTCCGACTTCTGCGCCAATCGCGCCGCCAGCTTGTCCGCAGCGGCGGCGACCTCGTCGCGCAACTTCAGGTAGTTGAGGAAACGCTCCTCGTCGATGGCGCCGCTTTCGATCGCCGCGCGCACCGCGCAGCCCGGCTCGGTCTGGTGTGAGCAGTCGCGGAACTTGCATTGTCCGGCCAGCGCTTCGATGTCGGCGAAGCCGCTTTCCGACAACTCTTCCTCACCCGTCGGCTTCAGTTCGCGCATGCCCGGCGTATCGATCAGGCACGCACCCGACGGCAGCGGAATCAACGCCCGGTGCGTGGTGGTGTGGCGCCCGCGCGAATCGTTCTCGCGCACCGCTGCGGTCTTCATCCGGTCGATGCCGAGCAGGGTGTTGGTCAGAGTCGACTTGCCCGCGCCCGAGGAACCGACCAGCACCGCGGTCCGGCCCGCACCCAGCCAGCCATGCAGCGAAGCCACGCTGGCCGGGTCCTTGGCGTTGACCGCGCACACGGTGATGTCCTGCGCGGCGAGCTCGGCCAGGGTCTCGACCGCGTCGGGCGCGTAGTCGGTCTGGTCGGCCTTGGTCAGCACCACCACCGGTTCGGCCCCGCCGCCGCCGACCAGCATCAGGTAACGCTCGATCCGGCGCGGATTGAAGTCGTCGTCCAGCCCGCAGACGATGAAAACGGTGTCGACATTGGCCGCGATCACCTGCTGGTGGTAGTGCTCGCCGGCGGCACCGCGCTTGATCGAGGTGTGCCGCGGCAACAGCGCGACGATCTTCTTCCCTTCCAGCAAGACCCAGTCGCCGACCGCGGCGCGCTCATGCGAGGGGAAACGCGGCTTCTGCCATTCCGGCAAGGATTCGGCCTTGAGCGCCGCTTCCGGGCCGTCGGCGACCACGTAGCCGGAGCGGTGCTGTTCGCTGACCCGGGCCGGTTTCGCCCGTGGGTGGGCGGCAAAGGCCTCGGCCCAGGCCGGGTCTTCGGGTAGGCCGGCATAGGGCCAGCCGATCAGGCGCAGGGTCGGGAAATCGATGGGGGTGCCGGGCATGAACCCATTCTAGGGGTGGGAGGGGCCGTGGGAGTGCCGTCCCCGGCGCGAGCCCTTGGCTTGCCGGGTTGACGCGCCTCGAAAACCGGGAGCAAGAGCTCGCGCCGGGGACGGTGCTCCCACGCGCTGGCGGATTCGGGAATTCACCGCGATTCCCGGCATATCCGCTAAGATTTCCTACTTTCCGCCGTCAGACCGCGCCGATGTCCACCCCACCGATCAAACCGCTCGCCACCCGCGAACGCCTGTCCGAGGTCCGCTACGAGATCCGCGGCGAGCTGGCCCGGCGCGCCCGCGACCTGGAAGCCCAGGGCCGCAAGCTGATCAAGTTGAACATCGGCAACCCCGGCGCCTTCGGTTTCCGCGCCCCCGAACACCTGCAGCGCGCGATCACCGGAGACATCGACCACACCGATCCCTACACCCACCAGCAGGGCCTGCCGGCCGCGCGCGAAGCCATCGCCGCCGCCTATGCGCGCCGCGGCATGCCCAACGCGCATCCGGACCGCGTGTTCGTCGGCAACGGCGTCAGCGAACTGATCGACCTGTCGCTGCGCGCCCTGCTCAACCCCGGCGACGAAGTGCTGGTGCCTTCACCCGACTACCCGCTGTGGTCGGCGGCGACCATCCTCAACGACGGACGCCCGGTGTATTACCGCTGCGATCCTGCCAACGATTTCCTACCGGATCCGGTCGAGATCGAGACCCTGGTGTCCTCGCGCACCCGCGCCATCGTCCTGATCAATCCCAACAACCCGACTGGCGCGACCTACCCGCGCGCCCTGCTGGAACGCATCGTCGCCATCGCCGCCAAGCACCGGCTGCTGCTGCTGGTCGACGAGATCTACGACCAGGTGCTATACGACGACGCCAGGTTCGAACCGGTCGCGCCGCTGGCCGGCGACGTGCCCTGCCTGACCTTCAGCGGCCTGAGCAAGGTCCACCGCGCCTGCGGCTGGCGCATCGGCTGGGCCCTGCTCTCCGGCGATGGCGAGGCGGTCGGCAACTTCCACCACGCCATGGACCTGCTGGGCGCGCTGCGCCTGTGCGCCAACGTGCCGGGCCAGTACGCGGTGGATGCGGCGGTCAACGGCCCGGACACGATTTCCCCGTTGTGCGCGCCGGGCGGACGCCTGTACGAAACCCGCCGCGCGGTGATCGAGGCCTGCGCGGCCAGCGAACACCTGGAACTGGTCGCGCCGGCCGGCGCACTGTACGCATTTCCGGCCGTGGTCGGCGCTGCGGCGAAGGGCTTCGACGACCACGACTTCGCCCTCGAACTGATGGAAAGCGAAGGCGTGCTGGTGGTGCCGGGCTCCAGCTTCAACGTGCCCTACCGCAACCACTTCCGCGTGACCTTGTTGCCGGAAGCCGAGGTGATGCGCGAAGTGTTCGCACGCGTCGACCGGGTCCTGGCGCGGCGTGCGGAAGCGGTGGGCAAGGTCGTTCCGATCAAGGCGAAGTCGCGATCGGCGGCGGCGTGACTTTCATTTTCGTCATCCCCGCGACGGCGGGGATCCAGTGACTTCAATAGTCTGCGTCTTCCTGATTTTCGCCCGCGCTTCACAACAAGCAAAGTCACTGGTTCCCCGCCGTCGCCGGGATGACGAACGGATAATTGATGGCTGAAACCTTCCTGGCTCCGCCAATCAGCAAACCAACAGAGTTGCGCTACCTCGCCCTCGGCGATTCCTACACCATCGGCGAAGGCGTGGCGGAATCCGGCCGCTGGCCGGTACAGCTGGCGCGGGCATTGCGCGCCGATGGCATGCCGATAGCCGACCCGCGCATCATCGCTCAGACCGGCTGGACCACCGGCGAGCTGGATGCGGCGATCGACGCGGCCCATCTGCTGGCCGAATACGACCTGGTCAGCCTGCTGATCGGGGTCAACAACCAGTACCGCGGCCTGGGCGTGGACGAATACCGCGCCCAGTTCGCCGCCTTGCTCGAACGCGCGACCGGTTTCGCACAAGGGCGGCGCGACCACGTGCTGGTGCTCTCGATTCCCGATTGGGGCGTCACTCCTTTCGCAAAACGCGAACTGCGCAGCGTGGCGCGCATCGCCAGCGAGATCGATGCCTACAACCATGCCGCGCAGGAGACCTGCGTGCAGCGTGGCATCGCCTTCATCGACATCACTGTGATCAGCCGCGTGCGCGGCGCCGAGCCGGAAATGCTGGTCGAAGACGGCCTGCATCCTTCCACGGCGATGTACACGGAATGGACACGACTGGCGCTGCCGTGGGTGCGGACCCTGTTGGCACCGCGTTGAATACCTCGCCCACGCGCCCCTTCGACCGCGCCACTGCGACACGCATCGCCACTGCATTCCTGCCCGTGCATCCGTTGGGCAATCGCTGGGACTACTACTACACCCGGACCAAGCTGGGCAGCGATCCGCTGTATCCGGGGGTGTTGCAGGCATTGCGCGGCAGCCAGGCACCGCTGCTCGACCTGGGCTGCGGGCTGGGCCTGCTCGCCCACGCATTGCGGTTCGATGGACAGTCCATGGCCTATCGCGGCGTGGACAACGACGCGGCCAAGATCGAACGTGCGCGGAACGTAGCGGGCAAGAGCGGCCTCGCGGATACGAAGTTCGAGGTGGTCGACCTGGCCAAGGGTCCGCCAATCCACAAGGGCAGCGTGGCTATCCTCGACGTACTCCAATACCTGGATGCCGCTGCGCAGCAGGTGCTGATCGGCGATGCGATCGGCATGCTCGTCCCGGGTGCGCGGCTGGTGATCCGCACCACCTTGGGCGACGCCAGTCGGCGCGGACGGACCAGTCGCGTCGCCGACCGGCTGGCGAACCTGATCGGCTGGATGCAGTCGCGGCCGAGGTGCTATCCCGACGCCGACGCGATGCGCACCCGGCTCGTCGAAGCCGGCCTGCAGACCACGTTCTCGCCGCTGTACGGCAACACCCCGTTCAACAACTGGCTGATCGTGGCCGAGAAACCAACCTTGTAGGAGCGCCCCATGGGCGCGAGCTTTTGAGCTCCTCGCGATCGGATTGAAGAGCTCGCGCCCATGGGGCGCTCCTACAGTTGTTCCGGCAGGATCGTGGTGTAACCGCGTTCGCGCATCGCTTCCAGCACACCTTCGATGATCGCCAGGTTGTTGCCGTGCGGCGCGCCCTCATGCAGCAGCATGATCGCACCCGGTCGCAGCTTGGCGACGATGTGCGAAACCACTTCGTTGGGCACGCCACGCACGCCATCGAAGCCGCGCGCGCTCCAGGCCACTCGCGCCAGTCCGTTTTTCTTCAACGGCGCGGAAACGAAGGGGTTGGCCATGCCCACCACTGCGCGGAACCAGCGCGGCGCCTGGCCGGTGATGTCGCGCAGGATCGCCTGGGACTGGCCGATTTCGGCGGCCATGCGTCGTGGGCCCAGCGCCCAGAACCAGGCCTGCGGGTGCGAACGGCTGTGATTGCCGATGCCATGGCCCCGGCGCAGGATCTCGCGCGCAAGCTCGGGCCGTGCCGCGGCGCGGTCGGCGACCAGGAAAAACGTCGCCCTGGCTTCATGCCGGTCCAGCAGATCCAGCAAGGCCCCGGTTTCATGCGACGGTCCGTCGTCCACCGTCAGCCAGACCGCGTTCTGCGCGATCGGCAGCCGGCTGAGCACGGGACCGAACAACCGCGACTGCGGCCGCATCGTGCCCCACAGGAACAGCATGTGGACCGCGAAGAGGCACGCCAACCCCGGTGCCCAGCCCCATAGCCCCCAGGCCACGGCCACGCCGAGGTGCAGGGCGAGCGCCAGCCAGATCCACGCATGCGGATGGCGCGGGACGCGATGCAGCCTGCGATTCAGTGTTCCCGGTGGGGTCATGCCGCAATCATGCCATGCGGCGTAAAATGACCCATTCCCCGCGAATCGGTAATCCCTGATGTCCCTCGACCCCGCACTGCGTTCCCGCATCGAATCCCTGCTGCAATCCAACCGCGTCGTGCTGTTCATGAAGGGCCAGCCGAGCATGCCGCAGTGCGGCTTCTCGGCCAAGGCGGTGGGCGCGCTGTCCGCGCTGGGCGTCGATTACGCGCACGTCAACGTGCTGGCCGACCAGGACATCCGCGAAGGCATCAAGGCCTACGGCGACTGGCCGACCATCCCGCAGTTGTACATCGACGGCGAACTGGTCGGCGGCAGCGACATCATCGAGCAGATGAGCAACTCCGGCGAGTTGGCCTCTGTCCTCGGCGTGGCCGCGCCGGATCGCACGCCGCCGAAGATCACCGTGACCCCGGCCGCTGCCGAAATGCTGGCCAATGCCGCGGCGGATGCCGGGCCGGGTGGTGCGCTTTCCCTGTCGATCAATGCGCAGTTCCAGCCGAACTTCCAGTTGGCGCAATTCGATGCCAATGCCATCGCCGCCGAGTCCAACGGTGTGCGCATCCAGTTCGACCTGGCCAGCGCGCGCCGCGCCGACGGCATCACCATCGACTGGGTCGACGATATCCGCGGCAAGGGCCTGGCCATCGACAATCCGAATGCGCCCAAGCCGGTGCAGACGCTGTCGCCTGCGGAAGCCGATGTGCGCGTGGCGGCTGGCGAAGTGTTGCTGGTCGATGTGCGTCCCGCCGAAGAGCGCGCGATCGCATCTGTGAAGCTGCCGTTCAAGACCTTCGACGGCAATGGCCGCGCCGAACTCGAAGCCTTGCCGAAAGACACCGTCATCGCCTTCCTCTGCCGCAGCGGCGGCCGCAGCCAGCAGGCCGCCGAGGAATTCGTCGCGCTGGGTTTCAAGGACGTCTACAACATCGTCGGTGGGACCAATGCCTGGGCGGATGTGGATTCGAACCTCGCCAAGTATTAACCATCGCTCTAACTAGCCCCTCTCCCATCGGGAGAGGGGTTGGGGTGAGGGCACGGCGAACCCGACAGCCTGCGCCTGCCCGTACCCTCATCCGCCCTTCGGGCACCTTCTCCCGGAGGGAGAAGGAAAAGGCAGTCAGCCGCTGAACCCGCCGCTCGCCAGATAATCCAATTCCTCCCGCGTCGATTCGCGCCCCAACGCCGCATTGCGATGCGGGAAGCGGCCGAAGCGCACGATCAGGTCGCGATGCAGCTTCGCGTACTTCATCAGTTCCGCATCGCCGATCCCGCCGAACAGTTCCATCGACCGGTCCTGGTCGGCGAGCGCTTCCGAATGCTCGAACGGCAGGTAGAAGAACAGGCGCAGGCCGCTGTCGATTTCCTGGTCGAATCCGGCCTTCACCGCCCTGTGCGCGTAATGCCGCGCCAGGCCATCGGTGGCATAGGAATGCGCGCTGCCACGGAAGCAGTTACGCGGAAACTGGTCCAGCAGGATCAGCAACGCCAGCGTGCTTTCGGCCGATTCCATCCACGCTTCGTATTCGCCGCGGGCCGCGGCGAAATGCGCCGCCTCGAAACGCTGGCGGAACTCCGCATCGAAAGCGTCGTCGCGCGCAAACCATCGGGCAGCACCGGCGCCACGCCAGAAGGCAATTACTTCACTACATTTTGTCATCGTACTTCTCCGTAGCCTGGGTAGAGCGCAGCGAAACCCGGGCTACTACCAATATCATCATTTCGCGAATCCAAGCACCGCTTCGGCGACGCGTTCTGGCACCTCCCACTGCGGGTAATGGCCGATCCCTAGCAACTCGACCACATCCGCATCCGGCACCAACTCCCGATAACGCTCCACCATGTGTGCACCGGAAACCGGATCGTCCATGCCGACGATCAGCCGCAGCGGTATCGACGCGTCTGCCAGTGCGCCAACCCAGCGCTCACGATGGCGCTTGCGTTCGCCCATGTAGTGCAACAGCCGACCCATGTTGGCACGACCACCGTTGTGTTCGATCAGCATCCAGAAACGGGCGAGTTCCACGTCGTCGGGTTGCGTGCCGGCGCCGAATACCGGGAGGAAGCTGCGGCGGAACGCGCGTTTGTTGAACAGCCGCAACAGCAGCGGTGCCAGCGGTGAGCGCAGCAATTTCTGGATCGGCCGCGCGCGATGGGTTTCCGGGAACAGGCCGCCATTGAGCAGGCAGACCGTGCGCAGGCGTAGTCCGGGCGCGCCGCTGCGCAGGCGCTCCTGGTGCCGCGCCATCAGCTCCTGGACGACGGTATCGCCATAGTCATGGGCCAGCACATGGACTTCCTCGATGCCAAGCGAGGCGAGCAGGTTTTCGTGCAGCGTCGCCTGGCCGGCGATTGAATAGCCGAAGTCTCGTGGCTTGTCGGAAAAGCCGAAGCCGAGCATGTCCGGCGCGACCAGGCGATAGCGGCCCGCCAGCAGCGGCCAGATCCGGTGCCAGTCCCACGAGGCGGTCGGGTAACCATGTACGCAGAGCAATACGGGGCCGGTCCCTTCGTCGCGGTAGAAAATGGACCGGCCTTCATGTTGGAAGCGATGTCCCTTGGCCAGCCATTCCTTCAACTGCAGATCCATCGGCATCAATTCCTCTTATCCATTGCAGGAGTTGGATTCACATGGCCCGGCGGCAAGATGTCGATCGCTTCTGTCCTCACGACTCAACGTATGTCTATCTGTCCGCCGCCGCCACGGCGGCGGACCCGGCTTCCACGGACTTCCATGCTATCCGCGCAAGCCGGCTGGCCAGACACCCTGGGCATCGACTCATCCCATGTGCAGTCGAACGTGCGCGACGACATCGAAGAAGCATCGGTCGCCGCGCATTTATCTAGGCTGATGCAGGTTTCCATATGAAAAACCACTGGCCATTGGATGACCACTTCCACCGGCTCGCCCCCGAGCCACTGCGGCTCGAATGTCCATTGCCTGGCGGACTCGAGTGCGGCATCGGAAAACTCCCGGCGCGTGGACTGCAATGCCTGTGCTGACACGACAAGTCCGTCGACTCCTATCCGCACTTCGAGCAGCACGGACCCCGATTTTCCTTCCCTGGCCATGGTCGCCGGGAAGCGCGGAATGGCCTGATAAATCGCGCATGGGGTCACCCGCTGCGAATCGATATCGACCTCGTATTCGTCGTTGGGCGCAGGCTTCAGCACCACCTCTCCCCGGAGCTGCGATCTGGCGGCCAGCTTTTCGCCATTCCTCTGCGCAGGTTGCAACTCCAACGTGGACAGGCGGGTCGTCACCAGCTTCTGCAAGGCCTCCACGACACCCCGCACTTCACCTATTCGCACTACGCCGTTCGGATCGACTTCGACGTCCGCGCAGAACGGCAGACGTCGTGCCGTTTCAACCGCCTCGGCTGTAGCAGCACGCGAGCTGGTGGCTATTGATGCCAAGAGCAGCGTTGCAACCACTGCAACCTTCCTGTTCGCGACTCCTTGCATGATTCCGCCCCTCTTCCCTAGGCCTCACTCGTCGAAGCGCAAATGCCGGACCGACTTCCCGTGCCGGCGGATCAGCTTCAACGCCTCGATGCCGATGGTGATGTGGCGATCGACGAAATTCGCACTGATCTTCGCATCCGACGCTTCCGTCTTCACCCCTTCCGGGATCATCGGCTGGTCGCTGACCAGCAGCAACGCGCCGCAGGGAATGCGGTTGGCGAAACCGGCGGCGAAGATGGTCGCGGTTTCCATGTCGATGGCCATGCAGCGCATCACCCGCAGTTTTTCCTTGAACGCCTCGTCGTGCTCCCATACCCGGCGATTGGTGGTGTAGACGGTGCCAGTCCAGTAATCCAGTTCCTGGTCGCGGATGGTGGTGGAAATCACGCGCTGCAGGGCGAAGGCGGGCAGTGCCGGCACTTCCGGCAACAGGTAATCGTTGCTGGTGCCTTCGCCGCGGATCGCCGCGATCGGCAGCACCAGGTCGCCGAGTTCGTTCTTCTTCTTCAAACCACCGCACTTGCCCAGGAACAGCACCGCCTTGGGCATGATCGCCGACAACAGGTCCATCATCGTCGCCGCATTCGGACTGCCCATGCCGAAGTTGATCATGGTGATGCCGTCGATGGTCGCGCTGGCCATCGGCCGGTCCAGGCCGACGATGGGTGCGCCGGTCAACTGCGAAAAGGCGTTGAGGTAGCCGCCGAAATTGGTCAGCAGGATGTGTTCGCCGAACTGGTCCAGGGGCACGCCGGTATAGCGCGGCAGCCAGTTGTCGACGATCTCGGTCTTGTCTTTCATCTTGATTCTCCTTGTTCTTCTTGTTTTCCCAATTGTGTCACGAGCCCGCCTGCCGCACTTGGCAATGCGCCGCGGTCCGGGTTAGGTTGGGCATAGACATCGGGGAACCACCATGACTTCCATTGCCACCCGCACGGGCCTCGCCCTGCTGGCCACGTTCGGCCTTGTTTCCTTGCAAACCGGAACAGCCCAGGCCAAGTCCCGCTTCACCCAGGACCCTTATCCCAGCACTTACCACGCGATCGCCTCGGGCCCGGTGTTGATCGAACACGCCACCGTGCTGACCGGCACCGGCGAACGCCTGGACGATGCCGACGTGTTGCTGCAGGACGGCAAGGTGGCGGCGGTGGGCCGCGGCTTGTCGGCGCCGACCGACGCGATCCGCATCGACGGCCACGGGCGTTGGGTCACCCCGGGCGTGATCGACGTGCACTCGCACCTCGGTGTCTATCCGAGCCCGGGCATGAAGGCACACAGCGACGGCAACGAAGCCACCGCGCCGGTCACCGCCAACGTCTGGGCCGAACATTCCATCTGGCCGCAGGACCCCGGTTTCCAGACCGCGCTCGCCGGCGGCATCACCTCGCTGCAGATCCTGCCGGGCTCTGCCAACCTGATCGGCGGCCGCGGCGTGACCCTGAAGAACGTGCCGGCCACGACCTACCAGGGCATGAAATTCCCGGATGCGCCGTGGGGCCTGAAAATGGCCTGCGGCGAGAACCCAAAGCGCGTCTATGGCCAGAAGGGCGGACCATCGACGCGCATGGGCAACATCGCCGGTTATCGCGCAGCCTTCATCGATGCCAGCGAATATTTGAAGAAGAACCAGCCCAAGCCGGCGACGCCGAAGAAGAAGCGCTGGTGGGAACGTGCTTCGGGCGGCGACAAGGCCGACAGTTCCGGCGACAGCGGCGGCAAGCGCGACCTGAAGCTGGACACGCTGGCCGGTGCGATCGCCGGCGAGATCCGCGTGCACATCCACTGCTATCGCGCCGACGAAATGGCGACGATGCTGGACCTGGCCAAGGAGTTCGGTTTCAAGATCGCCGCCTTCCACCACGGCGTGGAGGCCTACAAGATCGCCGACCGGCTGGCCACGGAAAACGTGTGCGGCGCGCTGTGGGCGGACTGGTGGGGCTTCAAGATGGAAGCCTTCGACGGCATCCAGGAAAACATCGCCCTGGTCGACCGGCCGGCCAACAGCTGCGCGATCGTGCATTCGGATTCGGAGGAAGGCATCCAGCGCTTGAACCAGGAAGCAGCGAAGGTGATGGCGCACGCGAGGCAGGTGGGCATCGACATTCCGCCGGAGCGCGCCATCCGCTGGCTGACCCGGAACCCGGCCAAGGCGATGGGCATCGACAACGTCACCGGCACGCTGGAGGCCGGCAAGATGGCCGACGTGGTGGTCTGGAACCAGGACCCCTTCAGCGTGTACGCGCATGCCGAGCAGGTCTACATCGACGGCGCGCGCGTTTATGACCGTAATGATCCGGGACGGCAGCCGAGGTCGGATTTCATGCTGGGGCAGGACGTGATGAGCGGAGTTGCGAAATGAGCGCGCTGCACGATCTCTTTGCTCGTCATTCCCGTTTTGCTCGTCATGACCCGTCATGCGACGGTTGGAAACCCCGCGAAGGCGGGAATCGCTCTTGCGCAACATCCTCGCAATCCGGCCGAAGAGCGATTCCCGCCTTCGCGGGAATGACGAAACCATTTTTCTCGATGTTTTTGATGATCGGCGCCGGCCTTTGCAGCGTGCCCACCTTCGCCCAGGACCTCCTCATCCGCCACGCCACCGTGCATACCGCCGGCGCGCAAGGCACGTTGCAGAACGCGGACGTGCTGGTCCAGGGCGGGGTGATCCGCGCGGTGGGCGTGAACCTGCCGGCGCCCGCTTCGATCAACGTGGTCGAAGCCAACGGCAAGCCGCTGACCCCGGCCCTGTTCGGCGGCATCACCGAGATCGGCATCGAGGAAGTGTCCGGCGAAGCCGAGACCGTGGACAGCGCGGTGACCCTGGCCAACGACCAGCCGATGCGGCCGGAATTCGACGTTACCCTGGCCTACAACCCGGAGTCGGTGTTGATCCCGGTCGCGCGCGTGGAAGGCCTGGGCTTCACCCTGCTGGGCGCGGATACCGGTGGCTCCTTCATCGCCGGGCAGGGCGGCGTGGTCCGGCTCGACGGCAGTGCCGATCCTATCGGCCCGCGCGTGCTGTTCCTGAAACTGGGTAACGACGTGCTGGGCCTGAGCGGCAGCTCGCGCGCGGCGCAGTGGATGCTGCTCGAGCAGATGGTCGGCGAAGCGCGTGGCCGCATCGCCGCCGACTCTCCGCACGCCTTGCTGACCCCAACCGGGCGCGCCGTGCTGGCGCGTTCCCTGGCCGGCAACGGGCGCATCGTGGTCACCGTGAATCGCGCCGCCGACATCCGCCAGCTGTTGCGCTGGGCGCAGCGCGAACGCGTGCGCATCGCCATCGCCAGCGGCATCGAGGCCTGGAAACTGGCTCCTGAAATCGCACGGGCGAAGGTGCCGGTATTCGTCGATGCGCTGGCCGACCTGCCGGGCGATTTCGACCAGATCGGCGCGACTTTGGAAAACGCGGCGCGGCTGCATGCGGCCGGCGTCGAAGTGAGCTTCGCCCAGTCCGGCGATGCCTCGCACAACGCGCGCAAGATCCGCCAGTACGCGGGCAACGCGGTGGCCAACGGATTGCCATGGGAAGCCGGCCTGGCCGGACTGACCCGGGTGCCGGCGCAGGTGCTGGGCGTGGACGACAAGCTGGGAACCATCGCCCCGGGAAAGCTTGCGGACCTGGTGCTGTGGACCGGCGATCCGCTGGACGTATCCAGTGTCGCCACGCAGTTGTGGCTGGGCGGAAAGACCATTCCGATGCGCTCGCGGCAGACCGAGTTGCGTGATCGCTATATGCGTGCGGCGGGCATCCTGCCGCGCGCTTACATGCCTTGATCCATCAGGCCCTGGTGCGCGCAACACGCGGCCGGCGATTCAGCCTGCCGCCGCATCCAGCATCGCCACCCGGTTGCGGCCGCCATGCTTGGCCACGTACATCGCCTTGTCGGCACGCTTGATCAGGCTGGCGACCGTATCGGTGGCGTTGCATTCGGCCACGCCGATGCTTGTCGTCAACGCGACCTCGACGCCTTCCACGCTGCGGCATTCGGTTTCGATCTTCTGCCGCAGGTGTTCGGCCATGGCCATGGCGCGGGCGCTGTCCGCACCCGGCAGGCCCAGCACGAACTCCTCGCCCCCCAGGCGCCCGAGGTGGTCGCCATAGTGCAGCTCCGCACTGATTGCCCTGATTACCGCACGCAGGCAGTTGTCTCCCACCGCATGGCCGTGGCGATCGTTGACCTGCTTGAAATCATCCAGGTCCAGGAACAGCAGCGACAACGGCAACTGTTCGCGGCGCGTGTTGAGGATCGCCCAGTCCAGCCGGTGCTCGATGCCGCCGCGGTTCATCACCCCGGTCAGCCAGTCGCGTTCGGCATGCTCCTGCGCGGCGTCGCGCTCCCGGCGGAAGGTCAGCATGCGGTCGGCCAGGCCCAGCGCCAGGACCACGGCGACCACGGCCAGCACCAGCGGCAGGCCGTATTGCAGCCAGGGTTCAATGGCGATTCCCAGGCTCAATTGCACCGCTCGTGCGGTGCTGAAGAACACCAAGGGAACCCAGGCGATGAGGATGAAGCCCGCATGCCGTCCGCCGCCACGCCAGGCAACGGCCAGGGCGACGATCGCCAGCAGGTTGGTCAGCAGGAACAGCAGGTTGCCGGCATTGGGAAACCATTCCTTGCTTGCCGGCCACGGCGAAACCAGCAGCAGTAGCAGCACTGCCGGCAAATAGATGCCGAGCCAGCGCATCAGTCGGCCCAGGCGTGGAACGCGCCTGCGCAGGTCGGCGTAATCGAGCAACAGCAATACCGAGACCATGGTCGAAACCGTGGCCAGGAACCAGATTCCAGGCGCCCCGAAGATCGCCAGCGAGCGCAACACCGGCATCGCGTAGGCCTCGCCATAGGAACACAGCAGGAACAGCATCTGCAGGGCCATGCTCGTGGAATAAAGCAGGTACACGCGTTCGCGCAGCATCGCCCAGAACAGCAGCACGGTCAGCGACACCCCCACCAGCACCCCGACCGCCAGTTGCAGGATGCGCACCTGGACGAGGTCGTTGGCGATATGCCTGGCGCGGGGAACCACCGCGACCTGCAACGGATAGCGCGCGCCTTCCACCCGGATCTCGACGGGACCTTCGCCGCGCAGCGGGAACACCAGCGCGTGCCGTGAATACTGCGGATCCAGGTCGCGGTCGAACAAGGTCTGGGTCAACGGCGCGGCGCCGGGCGAGAGCCGCACGCTGACGCGGGCGCTGTAGGGGTGGTAGACCAGCAGCAGGGGTTGCTCGATGCCGCCGACCGGCTGCAAGCGCCAAGTGCCGTTGCCGACCACCGAAGGCACGGCGGGGTCGGCCTTGAAATCGCGTTCGTGGAAGATCCCGGCGGTCTGGGTAGCCGCCTGTCCGGCAGCAGGAAGAGGGTCGATGCGGGCGATGCCGCCTTGCTGTGCATGGGCCACCGGCAGCGCCAGCGCGCACCCGACCATTACCAGCAGCCACTGCTTGATCATTTCGCCCCTTGGTTTGCGCCGCTGCAGTGTCAACGCGGATGACGACCCATGGCAAGCCTCCATTCCCTGCAGTAGCGTTGTTTTTATCACATCCTTTTTGGGAGCCCGTCGATCGCATGCCAGCACTGGCCCTGTGCAAGCGATCTGGCCGGACCTTCGACGGCTGTCGTGAAAAAGGCGATTGCCCGGTTCCGGCATTGTCGGCCAGAATGCAATAGTGTGTGCTGTCTCACATATTTATAACGCACCCGGTAACAGATTTGCGTTACGTTGCCGAACTTGATTGCGATGCATGCCGGGAGGGGCTTCATGCGCATAGGAATAGTTGTGGATTCTGCCTGCGATCTGCCGCAGGACTTCATCCTGAAGAACGACATCGTGGTCCTGCCCATCACCGTGCGCATCGGTGACGCCGTCCTGGCCGACCATCGCGACGAGGAAGCCACCCTGAGCTTCCTGCACGCGCACGTGGCAGAACGCGGCCACGAGGCCGAAACCATCCCGTTCTCGGTCGCCCAGATCCGCGACCTGTTCCTGAGCAAGCTGGTCATCGATTACGACCACGTCTACTGCATGACCATCACCAAGACCCGCAGTCCGATCCATGAGAACGCGATGCAGGCCAGCTTCGCCATCCTCAACGACTACAAGCCGGTGCGCCAGGCCGCGGGCCACAACTCGCCGTTCGCCTTGCGCGTGATCGACACCCAGACCCTGTTCGCCGCGCAGGGCGTCACCGCGGTGGAAGCGGTGCGTATGCGCGCGGCCGGCGCCAACGTGCAGCACATGCGCACCAAGCTGGAATTCCTGGCCTCCAACAGCCATGGCTACATG
>JBOHXX010000029.1:0-17160 GCA_050737675.1 Pseudoxanthomonas sp. | reverse complement strand
ACAGGCACGATCTTTCTCGCTGGCCTCAAGGAATTGGTTGAAGGCCCCTTGGGCCAAGAGCACCGACCGGGTGAACTGTTCATAACTCAGTCCTGTGTATTGCTCAACCAGAAGTTTCTTCTCGCTAATGCTAGATGTCAGGACCGTTCCGTCTGACTTGGCCAGCTCGACTTGTGCGGGTTGGAGCCTCCCGTTTGGCTTGCTGTGCGCTCGTTTCTGGCCCCATCGGGCACGATAGCTTTCGCCATTGGTCTCAAACTCAACTTCTGCCCAACATTCTCCCGTGTGTTGGGACATCAACTCGTTCTCAGCGGCACTCAGCGGCCCGAGCCGCGGGGTGCGATGAAACAGTGCCAGGCAGATGGCATCCAGTATTGTCGACTTGCCCGCGCCGGTGGGGCCGGTAATTGCAAATAGGCCCCCGGAGAAAGCGTCATCGCGAAAGTCAATTTCAGTCACGCCCCGAAGAGAATTGAGGTTGAAGCAGCGGACGGCCAGGATCCTCATGCCTGCTCGCCTTCGACTACTTCGGCGGCTATGGCAGCAAACAGTGCTCTTACCGTATCCAGCCGCTCCGGCGGAATGTTCCCGTTGCCAGCCAGCACCTGCTCGAACACCTCATCGACCGAGAGCTCGGCCAAGGTCTGCGGCTGTGAAGCCAGCGAGTCCCCGGCGTCGGCGTTGCGCTTCCTGACCAAGGACAGTACTTCCAAGGGAAGGCTGGCGGTCATCTGGTCCACTCTGGCCATGAGGTCGGGCAGGTAGCCTGCGTCTGTCGCTGTGATCTCGAGCCAAAGGGGGCGCTCGTGCACGTGGCCGTCCGCTGCGGCCTTCAACAAGTCAGGTAGCTCGTCGATAGCCCCTGCCAAGCGTTGCATGGGGTGAAATGCGGGCACAGGGACTGGAGTAATCGACTTGAGCGATCCACCCTCGAAATCGACCAGCACCACGTTCTTTTCCTGTCCGACCTCATCAAAGCTCAAGTGAATAGGGGAGCCCGAGTAGCGGATGTGCTCCTGCCCGCCAACAACCTGGGGACGGTGGATATGTCCCAGCGCAATATAGTCAGCCGGGGGGAAGTGATCGGTAGGAAACGCACTGAGTGAGCCCACGTAAATCTCCCTGACCGAGGCACTGCTGCTGGCGCCCAATGTAGTGAGATGACCGGTGGCGACGATTGGAAGGCTCAGGTTCATTTTGGTTCGAAGGGCCCGGGCTGCGGAATGAGTCGCCGCGTAGTAGTCAGCAATTCCATCCATCACAGCCCGCTTCTTCTCTTCATCGCTTTGGCCGGGCGCGCTGCGCACGACGTCGCGGGGGCGGATAAAAGGCAGGCCACAGAGCAGTAGTCCCGGCTCCCCGGACTTGCGATTGATCACGAAAACTTGCTCAGACGGGTCCGTCGAGATTTCAGGAATTACCAAGGTGGACAGGCGAGATAGAAGCTGGCGACCTTCTCTGAGCGTCGCGGGGGAGTCGTGATTGCCGCCCAGGACGACCAGCGTCATCCCCGATCCACAAAGCTGGTCAATGAAACTATTGAACTGCTCCCTCGCGAAACTTGGCGGCATGGATACGTCAAACAGATCCCCCGCAATAACGATTGCGTCGACGTCATGACCTTTGGCTGCCTCGGCCAGCCAGCTCAAAAATTCGTCGTGCTCACGTTGTCTCGTATAACCGAAGAAACTTTGCCCGAGATGCCAATCGGAAGTGTGTAGTAGACGCATGCGAAACTCCGAAATAGGCGACCCGCTTCTACGGCAGTCAGCGATAGGACAGCACCCAGCCGTCTCACCCAGAGAGATTGCCGATGATCATGATGAGGCAATCATCAGGTGTGTCCAGACGCTTCTGGTGCTTTTCTAGAGCGGTGAATATGGCGGGAGTGTTGCGAGTTTCAGTCGGTCAACCTAGAGGCTGCCGATCCGTGTCAAGGCCCAAGCCTGCCCAGTAGCGAGCCCCTGAGCAAACTTTGTGAAGTATTTACATTAGCGCAAGCCGAGGATGCATGGTTCCATGGACGCTTCTGACGAAGAAGGCCATCGGCCTATTCAGAAACCAGGCTGGGGAGCCTTGGAGAAGCAGGTGGGGGAGGGCTATCAAACCGATTGACTCAGTCCAAGGGCGGGTTACCGGTCGGGCCAACTGACTTCTATGTAAGGAGTAAGGCGAGCCGTAACGACCGTATCTGGGTCATACCCCCGTGGGAATGGTCCTGATCAACCTCGAGGCGAGCCTACGCGCCGAACTATGAAATGCCTGCAGTACTACTTATGGGAGCATTACCTTTGATAGAGCCACTACAAAAACACGATAAGAATGGTGTGCCGTATAGCCGATTTCCCGATAACCAGAATATTCTGGTCGCCCTCGATACATTGTCCGACGCCGCTATCGTCGACCAATGCAAGCTAGCGAAGGGCAACGAGCGCTTTGTGCCCATCGAATGCGTCGTCCACATGCTCCGGCGGGGACTACGTGCCAACAATCCCACCCTTACCAACCCGCTGTTCACCGAGTTCATGGAGCGGCTGCGCCGGGTCATTCCGCTGAGAGAGGGTCAGGAGTCCCAATACCGTGTTCAGGCATACGAGCAGGTGCAAGACCGGCTGACCGGCCTCTTTGCCAAGGAGTCGACCGAATATCAGCAGCGGCTGGACTTCCTCGAAATCCGCTTCGATGGCGCCCTGGCCAGGATGCTGCAAGATGCAAGGACGAAAGCCTCGAAGGAGCGCCGGCGCAAGGCCCCCTTGATGAACGAGGAAACTGGAGAGATAGACCCGCAGGTCGAACAGGCCGCAGGTTCGTTCAACCCATTCGACCCTGAAAATATTTCTGAGGAATATTACCGGTCGGTCCTCGATGAAGCGATGGAAGAGCTACCTACCACGCAGAAGAGGATAATCGAGATGATGCGCAACGAAGTGCTCATAGACTCCCAGGACCCGAATGTGCCAACCATTTCCAAGACCCTGGGCTTGTCCGAAAAGACCGTCCGCAACCAACGGGACAAGGCCATCGTGGCCATGAGAGCGTTCGTGAACAAAGGAGATAACTAATGTCGGCCCGTGATAACAACCTGTCGCTGGAAGAGGTGCTGGACTCCTTTGCCATGGAGCCCAACCCCAGCCGCGATGTGTTGGGCCGCTACTTGACCGACTATCCCCAGTTCGCTGAGGAGTTGGTCGATCTGTCCCACGAGATCTTCAGGATCTCGCTCGTACAGGAGCGGACGATCACGAGCCAGGACAACAGCAGGATCAGCTCGGCTTGGAGCGTGCTCCAAGCCAGTATCGGCAAGCCGGTGCCCGATCCCCTGGCCAACCTGTCGCGTCCCACCATGGGCGAGCTATCTGAAGCGCTGCATGTGCCTCAACAGGTCATCTTGGCGTTTTGGGAAAAGCGGGTAGCCCCCGCTTCGGTGCCCCCTAGATTTCTGGAACGCATGGCCAGCGTGCTTGATGCGAGCGTTCAATCACTGATCGAGTCGCTAAGTGGTGCTCAACAGTCTTTGGCGCGCAGCCACAAGTCAGACGGCAAGCCGGTGTCCGATGGCGACAAACAGGACTTCGAGCAGCTCCTGCGCGAAGCCAGGGTTTCAGAAGAAGAGATCGCTTCTCTTTTGACGAAAGGCGCCTGATGTGGATGGAGTGGAAATTGGTCGACAGACCGCCGAAGCCCTTCATCTAGCGGCAGTTGCTGTCGGGGACGACCCGTGGTCGCCCCTGGCTTTGGCGTTGGCGCAGGTCAAGCGAGAAGGCTTGACGGCCAACGCCTCCAAAGCCGGAGCCAAAGGCCTCAACGGTAGTCAGGCTTGTCTTATCCCCAAGGCTGATTTGATCCTTTACGAAGACAGCGGCAGTGAGTTTGAACAGGCCTTTCGTGTCGCCCATGAACTGGCACACATCCATCTGGGCGACAGCGAAGAGGAAGACTTTACCGATCCGCCCTTCAACTTTGATCCGACCCGGCCCGCGGAGGCAGCGCCGGTAGGCGTCGATCGGGTCATCGACTACGGACGCCGACAACGCCGAGAGGTCCAGATGGACCTATTTGCACGCGAGTTCCTATTGCCACGGTCCGTGGTCAGGAAGCTCCACTTGGAAAAAGGCATGACGGCCGCCCAGATCGCCGAGAAACTTGGTGCACCGGTGGCGGTGGTGGCCCAGCAGCTTTTCGACGCGCTGTTGCTGCCCCTGATCGAACTTCGCAAACAAACCGACAGCCCCGAGTTGCCCCTCAATGATCTCCAGGACGTGGCGGCCAAGCACGAAGACAGTGCCTTCTTGCTGGAAGCCGGTCCTGGCACGGGCAAGACCAAAACCCTGGTGGGGCGGATCAAGCATCTGCTCAGCCAGAGCGTGGATCCGCGGCGAATTCTAGTTCTGACCTTTTCCAACAAGGCTGCCGGTGAGATTGCCGAGCGCGTTGCGGCGGTGGACAAGAAAGCCGCTGCCGCCATGTGGATAGGCACCTTCCACGCCTTTGGTTTGGACATCATCCACAGGTTCTATCAAGAGCTCGAATTGCCATCCAACGCGCGCATGCTGGACCGCACCGAGGCAGTGGAGCTGATCGAGAACGAATTTCCTCGTCTGGACTTGGTTCACTACCGGGACATTTACGATCCGACCCAGATCATCTCCGACATGCTCACCGCCATTTCGAGGGCCAAGGATGAGGTGGTATTTGCCGATGACTACGAGCGTTTGGCCAGTCGCATGCAGGCTGCTGCCAAAACCGAAGAAGAGCGCATCGCCGGCGACAAGGCGGCGGAGGTTGCTCGCGTTTATCAAGCCTACGAGGCGATAAAGCGCAGCGCCCAGGCTGTGGATTTCGGTGATCTGGTGAGTCTGCCCGTGCGCCTTTTGGAAGGCAGTGCGGAAATTACCAACGCCCTCAAGCAGGCCCACCAACACGTTCTTGTGGATGAATACCAAGACGTGAACCGTAGCAGCGTCAGATTGCTTAAAGCGCTGTGTGGGGAGGGTGAGAACCTGTGGGTCGTAGGTGATGCCAAGCAGTCCATTTACCGCTTCCGAGGTGCCTCATCGATCAATATGGAGCGGTTTGAGACGCAAGACTTCCCCAAAGGCAAACGAGGTCCTCTGAAAGAGAACTATCGCTCGGTGCCAGAAATTACGAAGGCGTTTTCGCATTTTTCCGTGGAGATGAAGGCAGGCGGTGCAGGAACCGAGGTCGAAGCCAAGCGGGAGGCGGCCGGTGTGGTTCCTGCCATGCGACGGGTGGATAGAAAGGCCGATCAGGTCGTTGCCTTGGCAGAGGCGATCTTGGAAATGCAAGGCGCGGGGCACGCACTACGGGATCAGGCGGTGCTGTGCACGGGTAACGACAAGCTGTCGGACTTCGGCCAGCAGCTGGAGCGCATGGGCATCCCCGTGCTGTTTCTGGGAAGCCTGTTCGAGCGCCCTGAGGTCAAGGACCTCCTGGCGGTGCTCACCTTGCTGATCGATCGTCGGGCAACGGGCTTGCTGCGAACCGCCTGCATGCCCTCATTTGCAATGTCTCTGGAAGATGTCGTTGCCGTCATGAACTACTTGCGCACCGCCGATCAACCGGCCGGTGCCTGGCGCGCACTACCGGAATCCTTGGAGGGATTGTCCGACATGGGAAGGGCGGCCTTGGCCCGCTTGGATACGGCCTTGATCGGTCTTGAGGCAACCTCCGATTCGTGGGAGGCCTTGGCTCAGTTCCTCCTCGGACCTGCTCAGTTGGCAGGCCAGCTGGTTCAGTCGGGATCGCCCGGCGACAGGGCTAAAGGCATTGCGGTGTGGCAACTCCTTAACTTCATGCGGGTGCAATCCAAGGGACAAGGCCTGCCGATCCAGCGATTGATGGATCGCATCCGCCGCTTGGTTCGGCTCGCTGATGAACGCGATCTGCGGCAATTGCCCGCAGCCGCCCGCAGCATAGACGCGGTCCGTCTCATGACCATTCACGGAGCCAAGGGGCTGGAATTTGAAGTCGTTCATCTGCCCGGAATGAATGATCAAACTTTGCCAAGAGCAGTGCAGCAGAGCCGGTGTCCACCACCGGTTGGAATGATTGACGGAGCTCAGGGCTCGGCGAAGGAATACCACAGTGCTGAGACGTTCAAGGAACAGGAATGCCTGTTCTATGTCGGCATGTCTCGCGCGCGCGACCGGCTTTTTTCCTATGCGGTTAATTTCACCGAGAACGGCAGGCAGCGAAAGCAATCGCCATTCATCGATCGCATTGCGGGGTTCATAACGAACGACCTCATTACGCCAAAAACCGCGCCGCCGGCGGTTCCGGAGGATATTCCCCTCACGCTGATACCAGAGGGGTTCCTTGTGCTCGAAGGCTATCAGGTATCTGGCTATGAACAGTGCGAACGCAAGTACCTTTACGTCCATTTGTTGCAGGTTGGGGGCAGGGCCAAAGCCAGCGCGTTCTTGCAGATGCATGCCGCGGTGCGCACGGGCTTCAAATCCGTCGTGCAAGGTGGCAATGCAGACCCGAATTTCTTGGCAGAACAATTGAAGCAATCCTTCGTCGTCACCGGCTTGGATCAACATGGGTATGTCGAGGACTATCTCGCCTTGGCCCAAGGCATGCTGACTTCGTTCCTGGTTGGGCGCGACGGGCGCACGCCCGAACAGCCCGTCGCCCTTAATCTGATGTTTGGCGAGGACAAGATTCTGGTAACGCCAGACGATGTCGTGTTGGAGTCTGACGGACGCAAGACCTACCGGAGGGTCAGTACCGGGAAAACGCGCGATACCGACGATTCAGACCTTGGCGTGGCGGCGTTGTTGCTTGCGGCACGGGCAATAGATCCCAATGCTCAGGTAGAACTTGTTTACCTCGCCGATGGCAACAGATTTGCAGTCGATCGATCAGCCACCCAGCTGAAAAACAGCAGCGTCAAGGTCGCAGGCGCTATTACCCGCGTTCGCGCCGGTAGCTTCACGGCCAACCCATCGAGCTTCACCTGCCCTGGCTGCCCGGCCTTCTTCTTGTGTGGCCCGATACCGCCTGGTGCCCTGCGCAAAGCGTTCTAGAAAGTTACCGGTTTGTCGATGTCGCTTCGATTAGTAGGTAAGACCGAACAATTCGTTCGGCTACAACTAGAAGGCGACACCGAACATGACACCGAATGACCCGATTGAGTTTGAAGACGTAGGCCAAGCGATCCGCGAAGAGCGTCCGCTGCGCCCTGCACCCCGCTACCGCATCCAGTTCGCACAGGAAAATCTCAACTTCCGTGCCGTGGATGTCGAAGACCCCATTCCCCTCGGCCGCCAGATTCTGGCTGCGGGTGGGGTGAACTCCCATGGCGACTTCAGTCTCTTCGCCATCCTGGCTACCGGCGATTTCGAGGATGTGCGCCTGGACGAGCCCTTTGACCTGCGTGGAGCGGGTGCGGAGAAGTTCGTCGCTTTCCAGTCCGACCGCGACTTCAGGCTGACCGTAAACCAGGCACAGGTGAGCTGGGGCAAGCCCGCAATCTCCGGTCGCGTCCTTTACCAGATGGCAGGGCCCGTCGAGCACGAAGGTGTCTTCCTTGTTGTCCCGGGGGGCCAGGATCGCCTCATCGAGAGGGCAGAAGCGGTCGACCTTACGGTAGCCGGGGTGGAGCACTTCATCGTAGCGCCCAAGCCGCACCACGCCATCCAGATTGTGGTCAATGGCCACGAGGTCGAAGTGGCGCAAAGTCATCAGACCTTCGAGGACCTGGTCGCAATCGCTTACCCCGGCGAGGCGCCCACGCCGAATATCACCTACAGCATGACTTATCGGCGGGTAGCGTCCGTGCCGCACAGCGGTGAGCTCGCTGCGGGTGGTTCCATCGAGGTCAAGAACGGGAGCATCGTCAATGTCGGACGCACTGTTCAGTCTTAATAAGGACCTCAAGCGATTGCGGGACGGTGGCTACTACGTGCAAAGGGTCGGCGGTTTCCTGGTGATGCGTGAGGTGCCCTATGTCAACGCGCAGAAGGAGGTCAAGCTGGGCGTGTTGATCTCTACCCTGTGCCTGTCGGGCAACCTCACCCAAAAACCGGAGCCCCACACCGTGCAGTTCGAGGGGGACTTTCCGTGCCAGGCGGACGGCACCCCGCTGCATGCCATTGCAGCGGGGTCTGGCGAGTGGGACCTCGGCAATGGCCTGGCCGCCCAGCACATGTTCTCCAGTAAGCCCGATGCGCGCGGGTATCAGAACTACTTCGACAAGATGACTACCTACGCCAACATCATCGCCGGCCCGGCAGCCGTGTTGTCGCCGGGTGTCTCGGCGAAGGTGTTCCGGGAACCGGACGAGGAGGAGGCAAGCGTCTTCAACTATGTCGAAACGGCTTCCGACCGCGTCGGTATTGGTGCGGTGACCGCACGATTGGAAGGAGAACGTATCGCCATCGTCGGGGTTGGCGGCACTGGTTCCTACATTCTCGACCAAGTGGCCAAGACACCCGTGGCGGAAATCAGGCTGATCGACAACGACGAGTTCCTACAACACAACGCGTTTCGGGCCCCTGGCGCCCCGTCCTTGGATTGCCTGCGGCAGGTCTGGAAGAAGGTGGACTATTTCAAGGAGATTTACTCCCGCATGCACCGGCACATCGTGCCGCACGCCATCCATCTGGATGCCAGCAATGCCCATGTGCTGGACGGCGCGACCTTCGCCTTTCTAAGTATGGATGCTGGCGAGTCGAAGCGCGCGGCGATCGAGCGCCTGGAGGCCTTGGGGCTGCCCTTCATCGATGTGGGCATGGGCTTGGAGTTGAAAGGCAATTCGTTGGGCGGGATCCTGCGTGTGTCCACGAGCACCTCGGAAGCTCGCGGTCACCTGCGCCAGCGGGTGTCTTTTGAAGATGGTGGCGACAACGTTTATGTATCCAACATCCAGGTGGCCGAGCTGAACATGCTCAACGCCGCGCTGGCGGTCATCAAGTGGAAGAAGATCCGCGGCTTCTACCGAGACCTGGAGAACGAGCATCACTGCTCCTACACCATTGACGGCAACATGCTGCTCAACGGGGATCAGACATGATGAGGCATACGATCCTCGAACCTTGTTTCGTCAAAGGCGTGCCCCGAGACTTGGAGCCCGGTGTGCTCTATGTGTCGATGGAATACTGTACCGTCGTGCACAGTTGCTGCTGTGGGTGCGGATATGAAGTGGTAACGCCCCTCACCCCAACCGATTGGCATCTCACCTTCGACGGTGAAGGTGTGTCGTTATGGCCATCCGTGGGCAGCTGGTATCTGCCTTGCCAATCCCACTACGTGATTGAAGGTAACCGTGTCTGGGAGGCAGGTCCATGGAGCAAAGCCCACATCGAAGCCGAGCAGGGCAGGGACAAGCGGGCCAAGGCCAAGTTCTACTCGCGACCAGATGCGACCATGGAAGCCCACAGTGCACCAATTGAAGCTCTTGCGTGTGAGAAAGCAGAACCAGCACCGGTTGGATTGGCTGCCAAAATTCGACGGTGGTTCTTCTAGCAGTCGCTTTGCTGGCGGATGGCTGCCGCCGGTTTGCCCGCCGCGCTGCGCGTGAACGCGAAGTGCTGGCCGATGCCGGTGCCTTGCGTGGATGGCGGCTGAGATGAGCGGACCTGGGCGGGTGAACTGGCCCCCAGACGTCTCCGCTTCGAACGCAGTGGCTACCCTTCTGGATTCGGCTTGAACCAGTTACTTGAAAGACCAGACTCTGTGACCGTCATTAGATCTGCGGCGCTGCATTTCAAGGCAATGGCGATCTTCAAGATAAGAGCGAGCGTGGGCATATGTTCGCCACGTTCGATCTTGCCCATGTGGGAACGTTCGATGCCCGCCCGGAAGGCCAGTGTTTCCTGCGCAACTCCTTGCGCAGTGCGGGCTGCTCGCACCGCCGCACCGAATGCCAGTGCTGGCTCAGCCTCGAAGGTGGTGGCGCCGGTGGGTCGGCCACGTTGAACCGTGCGCTTCTGCATAGACAAAAGCGTCGGTGACCAGCACAATCTTAACCACGTTATATTTAACTCATTCTGGGAGTGGTCTTGCTATGCCACCAATCGGCTTTGTGCTTTTCATATTCTCTGGAATTGCGCAACATGCACGCTTGCAAGTACGGCTCTACGGATCGGCGGCTTTGATGAGGGCGGTGAACGGGCTTATACCTGCGTGAATCAACTTATATCCAGCGAACTGCGTGCCCGGCTGCTGGCCAATGGTGCACGCTCAGCCAGACACGAAAATCACGACGCGTTGCCCGTCGTGAGATTGTTCGTGCCCGATACTGCCGCAGTTTGGTTGTTGACCGAGCTGGACCCGGACGACTCGGACCTGGCTTTTGGTGTTTGTGACCTGGGGTTAGGTGCCCCTAAGCTCGATTACGTCCGGCTATCGGATCTGGCGGCACTACCGGGACAGCCTGTCTGTTGTGATATCGCCTTCGTAGCCAAGCAATCCCTCAGTGCCTACTTGCGGGACGCGCAAGCGCTTGGGTTGATCCGCACGTGAGTGGCTCGGGGAAAATGCCTTTCACTACGAACGACTGAGAAAACGTACATAACCGTATTGTTGGAAACACGCTTTCACGCTTCTACGTATTTCTGCACGCAATAGCGCGATGCCGTTCCCGCTTCTGAGGCGGTTCACCTCAATTCATCTTGTACGGCACGCCTGCGGCGACAATATTGCCGTTTTGAACAACCCACAAAAAAATGCGATGACGGAGATTCACCGCAGTTGGCAGCCCTCGGCTGCGTATTTGTACGTACTGCACCTGGATGCGCCCAGCATTGCCTGGGAATTCTTGCGTCGCAATCCGCAGTACCGCAACGATTGGCATGGCGCGGAGCAGGATACGCATTGGGGCTTGTCGTTCACCGAAGACCCTTCGCTCGATGCTCGCGATGCACGCCCGAGCTGGTGCATCGGCCAGCGTCCCGTCGTGCGGCTGATCCCGCATACCGATCCCGCCGCTCAGTGCTTCGATCTATGGACTATTCCGGGACGCAAGTCGCTGACCCATGAAGGCCAGCACCTCTGGTTACAGGGAACCTCGGGCCGGGAACTTGTCGGACTGATCCTGTCCCCAGACATGCGCAACGGCGAACCCTTTGCGTACGCGATGCCGGCCGGTGCCGAGCACAAGCAGTACCGATTAACTCTGGAGACGGCGCTCGGCTTGCTGCAGGGGACGCGCGCGAACACGGTCACCGCGCTTAACCGTCCACCGCGTAGCGCCACGATCCACATGCGTGCCTTGCAGGCGCTGGATGGAACGCTGGCAGGCGCCACACAGCGCGATATTGCTGTGGTGTTGTTCGGAGATGAGCGCGTGGCCGAGCAATGGAGCCCGGACAGCGAGTTGCGCGCACAGGTTCGCTATCTGGTGCAGCGCGGGCGGGAGTTGATGGAAGGCGGTTACCGCGACCTGCTGAACTGACCCGGAGAAATCCGCAGCTCCGCAGATTGTCCCTGCACAACCGTAGTCTGCCTCACAAGACTGGCCCCAACCGGCGGCGCTTCGCTCGCCGTGGAAGGAGACCGTCTCGATGTCCCAGGCTGCGACCCCGCGCGATACCCCTTACCTCACCAACGCCGAAGCTGCTAAGTTCCTGAAGCTCTCTCCTCGTACGCTGGAAAAGCAGCGCGTGATCGGCGGTGGGCCGCGCTTTCGCAAGTTCGGCCGTCGCGTGGTCTATGCCATTGCGGATCTGGAAACTTGGTCGGCCGAGCGAACTTGCGAGACGACTTCCGATCCCAACTACCCGGTGCGCTGAGCGTGCGCGGTGTCACTTCCCAGCGACAACGAGCGCTTGCCGTTGGCGCGCTTTCGCGCCTTACCTGGTGCGTTTGCGCCTCGCGACGTGCAAGACCTGATGGCTTGGCCGTTCTTCTCGCTGGCGAAATCGCGACGCATTGCACCTATCGACTTTCGGATGGGCGAGGTATCGATCCGTGTGGAAGGTACGGCCGAACACGGCCTGGCCACGATCTGGGATGCCGATGTGCTGATCTGGGCGGCGTCGCAGTTAGTTCAGGCACGCGATGTCGGCTTGCCAACCTCACGCCTGATCGTGACCACGCCCTACGAGATCCTGCGCTTCATCGACCGGGGTACGTCGCTCCGCGACTACCAGCGACTGCGCGCGGCCTTCGACCGGCTGCAGTCCACCACTGTGGCGACCTCTATCCGGCAAGAGGGCGCTCGGCGCCTGCATCGCTTCTCCTGGCTCAACGAGTGGAAGGAGCGCAGCGAACGCGGACGTCCGCTGGGTGTGGAGTTGGTCCTGCCCGACTGGTTCTATGCCGGGGTCCTCGACGAGCATCTGGTCTTGACCTTGGACCGCGCCTATTTCGCGCTGACGGGCGGGCTGGAGCGCTGGTTGTATCGGGTCGTGCGCAAGCATGGCGGCCGACAGGCCAGCGGATGGCGTTTCGACTTCCGCCACCTACATGCCAAGTCCGGAAGCCTTTCGCGTTATGCCGACTTCGCTTTCGACCTGCGTCGGATCGTGCAGCGCCAGCCATTGCCCGGTTACGTGCTGGGCATCGTCTTTACTGCTCATCGCAACGAAGTGCTGGTCTTCCGTGCCGTGCACGGCACTGTGGACAAGTCTTGAACAGTGTCGTGCTATCAGGCGCAAACCCTATCGTGCTATCAGGAGTGTCAGTCTCGTGCTATCAGGCGTGCGAAGGGGGTCCAAGTCCTTGTCCTGCTTGTGGAATTCGAGCCAGTAACGCTTCTAACTCTAAATCCTATGGATTTAGGCTAACGTCGAGCGCTCCACGAAATCTGTGGATAAGCGGTGATCGGCCATGATCGTCGCGTTGCTCAATCAGAAGGGCGGTGTGGGCAAAACCACACTGGCCATGCACCTGGCCGGGGAGCTCAGCAACGGCGGCAAGCAAGTCACGGTGATCGATGCCGATCCGCAAGGCTCGGCGCTTGACTGGTCACAGAAGCGCAGCCAGGCCGGCGGCCGCCGCCGCTTCGGCGTGGTCGGTCTGGCGCGCGAGACGCTGCACCAGGAAGTGCCGGAGCTGGCGCAGCGCACCGACTATGTCGTCATCGACGGACCGCCGCGCGTGACCGCGCTGGCCCGCTCGGCGATCCTAGCCGCGGACCTGGTGCTGATCCCAGTGCAGCCTTCGCCGTTCGATGTATGGGCCAGCAGCGAGATCGTCGCTCTGGTGAACGAGGCGCGGATCTTCAAACCCTGGCTCAAGGCCGCGTTCGTGGTGAACCGTTGCATCGTGCGCAGCGTGATCGGACGCGAGCTGCGGGATGCGCTGGGCGAACATGAGAACCAACCGCTGCCCGTATTGGCTTCGACCCTGAGCCAGCGCGTGGTGTTTGCTGAGGCCGCCGCCGTGGGGCGGCTGGTCGACGAGATCGATGACCGGAGCCGGGCTGCGCAGGAAGTCAGCCGCTTCGCCGATGAAGTGCGAGGGTGGCTGCGATGAACAGCCGGCGCATCGGGCTGGGACCCCGTCCCGCTAAAGACCCCGGCGCAGAGGCGTGGGTACGCAGCGGCAACGGCGAAACTGTGCAGCCCAGCAAAGCCGAGCTCTACACCGCACGGCTGACCATCGACATCACGCCCGAGTTGCGAGGGCGGATCAAGGTCATAGCGTTCCAGCAAGGCATCACCGTGGCCGAGATGCTGCGGCAACTATTGGAGCGCGAGTTTCCAGAAGCAGGGCAGGCGGTGCCGCCATGACCCCTCTGACCCGCGTCCGGCTCGCCTTCGTCGCAGACCGGCTCAATCAGTGGCTCCGCTTCGGCAAGCCTTTGATGGAGGACAAACCGGACCCGCATTACCGCCATGTGTACTTCGCACCCGGGGCCGTGTTCGGTCTGGTGGACTGGCGCGCCAACGACTACGGCACTGTGCGTTGGCGTTTGAGCATCCTGCGTACCGTCGGTCCTGGCGAACGCATGGCTTGCATCGCCGATGTGGAGCCTGGCGCGCAGCTGCTGCTGCATGCACCCACCCCTGGGAAGACCCGTCGGGTGCTGCAGCTGATCGACGCGATCGAAGCCCAGCGCATTGCGCCAGAAGAGGTGAGCGAAGACTACTGGCGGGTACTGCACCAGCGCTTGGTCGCCGGCATCGATCCGCCGATCTACACGGCGGCCGAACACACCGCCATGCGGCATCGTTGCGAGTTGCTGTCGTGATCGCGCAAAAGCGCAAGATCCTGTTGTCCGTAATGGTGGCGGCGATGTCGTTGCTCGGCTTGGCCGCGTTCGTGCGCTGGCCGACCTGGCTGCTCTACAACCCCAGCGAGAGCGCCCCGCGAGGCTGGTATGCCCGACGGCCCGCGCATGACCTGAAACCCGGGAACCTGCTGTTCGCACAATTACCGCCCCCCGCGGCGGCGCTGGCCCACGAACGCGGCTATCTGCCGCTGCATCTGCCGATCCTCAAACGCATCGGCGCGGTCACCGGACAGGTGGTGTGTGCGGAGCACGGCCTTGTCCGGATCGAGGAGCAAACAGTCGCCGTCGTGCGCTCACGCGACGGCCGCGGTCGGTCACTGCCAGCCTGGCAGGGGTGTCGGCCGTTGGCGGATGGCGAAGTATTTCTACTCGCCACCCACAGCCACGCCTCATTCGACAGTCGGTATTTCGGCCCGGTGGGGCGTGAGGCGATCCTGGGCGAGGCAGTACCGCTGTGGACGTGGTGACGCGACCTTGCTTTGCCGTCTGTGTGCTGCTCACGGCAGTGTTCTGCCTTCCCGCTTCGGCTTGCGACGTGGATCGTTGGCAACCGCACATCACCGAGGCTTCCCGGAAATACGAGGTTCCGGAAATCTGGATTCGTGCGGTTATGCATGCCGAGAGTGCGGGCTGCACGTCGAAGGAGGGTCATCCGATCCGCTCGTCTGCCGGCGCCATGGGTCTGATGCAGCTGATGCCGACAACCTGGGCGGAACTGCGGCGGCAGCATAGGCTCGGCGAAGATCCGGACGATCCGCGCGATAACGTCTTGGCCGGAACGGCGTATCTGCGGGAACTGGCGGATAGATTCGGTGCTCCCGGCGCATTCGCTGCCTACAACGCCGGTCCCGCGCGCTACGAGCAATACCTGCTTGGGCGAGCCCTGCCGCCGGAGACCCGCCGTTATCTCGCGCAGGTGTCCAACGATGCCGGCATTGCAGGCGCATCGACATGGGTGGTCGGGCACGCAGACCTTCCTCCTGCCGACCCGCTGTTTGTGGTCAATGGAGCCGCGCGTCCTGCATCACACTCCATTGTCAGGGAATCGCCGGATGAGCGCCTGTTCGTTCGCTTGCGCCATGGACGCGATCGGCATCCTGAAAGTGAGTCGACCGATGCGCAGGATTGATCCCGAATCGCCGAGGTGGGAGCGAAAGCGAGTGCCGAAGAGCGGAGGGCAAGATAGAAGGGGACAGCACGCCGTGGGGGCCAAGGCCCCGTTGAAGCGCCCTCCGCCTAGGCACGCGTTGGCCCTGTCGCGTGCCGCGTCAGTCGCCATGTCCTTGAACGGAAAAGTCGTTTTGCGTGCCGTCTACGCCGCATCGTGCCCCGATACGACAGAGATGCGGCATGCGTGATGGCGACGAGGATCGCTTCCGCCCGCGGTGGGCGCCGCCGCGCGATCGGGCATTAGCAAGCACTCCGCGCTTTATCAGTCGCGTGCTCAGGGCCGCCTCCAAAGCGGGGCGTACCGTCGGCAGGACCTTGGCGCCTCCACGAGGACACGGAAGCCGGTTGGGACGCGGACATGTCGCGTCACGCTTCGCTGGCGGCCATCTGGCTCCGCAAGCCCGGCGCGTCATCATCAAGGCGCGGTTGGTGGTGTTGAAGCAGGCGGGTGCGCGCTCCACCCAGAAACATCTGCGCTACATAGAACGCGACGGCGTCACCCGCGACGGTGGGCGCGGGCAACTGTATGGCGCAGACACCGATTTGGCCGATGGCCAGGCGTTCGAGGCCCGTGGCCGGCATGACCGGCACCAATTCCGCTTTATAGTCTCGCCAGACGATGCCAATGCGCTCGGTGATCTGAAACCTTTCATCCGCAGCCACATGGCACGGATGGAGCAGGATCTAGGCACGAAACTGGATTGGGTGGCGGTAGACCACTGGGATACCGACAACCCACACACGCATGTCGTCCTGCGCGGAAAGGACGAGACGGGGCACGACCTGATTATCGCCCGCGACTACATTAGTCATGGCATGCGCCAACGTGCCAGTGAATTGGTGACGCAGTGGCTGGGCCTTCGCAGCGAACGCGAAATCGAACAGGGCTTGGCCCGGGAGATGAAGCAGGAACGGTGGACCAGTCTGGATGCTGTGCTGGCGCGCCAAGCGATAGAGGGTGTGATCGATCTGCGTCACGTGCCGCAAACGGCGAGTCAAAAGAACCGCCGGAGTAGACTGCTTGGCCGGCTTGATCATCTGACCAAGTTGGGATTGGCGGAAAAGCACAAAGCCGGAACTTGGCGAGTCGTACCAGAGGCGGAACAAACCCTGCGGGCCATGGGCGAACGAGGCGACATCATCCGAACCATGCAGCGAGTGTTGGGCAGTCAAAAGCGCGAATACGCAGTGTGGGATGTTTCACATGACACATTGCGACTTTCCGGCCGCGTTGTTGGAAAGGGATTGAGCGACGAGTTGCAAGAGACCGGCTATCTCATCGTCGATGGTGGTGATGGCCGCACTCACTTCGTAAAGCTGGGACGAAATGCGGATCTATCTCAGTATCCTGTCGGCGGACATATGCGGATCCAGCACGAAAATGGAAGGCAGACAATAAGGTCAGTTGCTAACACGTTGGAGCAGAAGCAGATATTGCGCGGCGGGATTGAAAAATAGCTTCAGTGGACCCGACCAGGCAATTCGTGCCAACGGCCTTCGCGAGGCTGCGTGGGAGTAAACCGGCACCGTTATCCCAACGAGAAGTACGCCATCTGACTTGCGGAGGGTAGGGTTTTACTTTTCCCGTGCGTCTTACTGGTAAGTGCATGGCGACCAAGCAGCGCTATGAATGACAAGTGGCTCTCTCTCTTTCTTATTTCCTATTGTCCGGGTTCTCTCGGGCATTTTTCTGTTGGCATCTCCGCAATTCTGAATGGAGGATACGAGATTGAGTCAACTTTCAATGACTTGACTTGGCATTGAATCCAGTCAGCTCAAAGGTAGAG
>JBOHXX010000028.1:0-17839 GCA_050737675.1 Pseudoxanthomonas sp. | reverse complement strand
ACGTAGTCCCATGCTCCATCCTGGAGCAGGCTGAGCAAATTGATGGCGCATTGTTCCCAGCTGATGGGGGACAGCAACCCCGCAGTACTTTTTCGCTCCTGCCGCAGGCAAGCCAGCAGGGATTCCACGCTTCCACTGGTGAAATAGTGCGCGGCGGTTCCTGCCAGCTCCCTGAAGACCGCAATATCCGTCAGCAGCAGCGGTTTCCCGTACCGGCCAGCCTCGACAATGGGAAGCCCGAATCCCTCCGCGTCCGATGCCTGCAGCAAGGCCGAGCAATGGCGGTACGCATGGTCCAGGTCGGCATTGGATACGCTTTCGAGCCAGAACAGGTTGCGCCCCAGCCTTGGGTGCTGCCTGATGTGCGTGACCAGCTCCTCCACGTGCCATCCCTGCTTTCCGACGATGACAAGCCGGCTGTTTTCCCCGTCGCGCCAAAGCTGCTCGAAGGCGGCAAGCGCAAGATCATGGCGCTTGCGCGGCTCCAGCGTGCCCACCATCAGGATCGTGTCGTCGCCCTGCATCGCTTCATGCATGTTTCGCGTGCATGCGTCGTCCGCCACTCTACCCTCGTCGATGTCCGAGCCCAGCAGGACGTGGCCTATGCCGAGCCCCGGGGAAGTCGCCGCTTTCTCTTCATGGATCCACGCCCCCAAGTCGTCGGCTACTGCGCGAGAAATGCAGATGATGTAGTCGCAGTGCAGGACCACGAACCTCAGCCACTTCTCGAACACGGCCTGCATGAAGTCCACGCAATGATGCGGGAAGCGCAATGGAATCAGGTCGTAGAGCACGGCACCCACCTTTGCCCCGGCAGCGTGCATGGAATCGATCGTGCCCAGGAATCTCTCCGGATGCTCCCATGCCGAATCCAGCAGCAACATATGGTCTCCGGTGGAAAAGCCACGCTCCTCGAGGGTTCTCTCGGGTGCGACGCCGAGGCCCCGGGTTGCGTAGTCCCATGCATCTGCAAGCCGACCCTCCTGTGAATGCGACACCGGGCGGCAATTCCATCCGTGTTCGGATCCGCGCTGAAGCAACGAGCGTGTCAGGTTACGCACAACCCGGTGTATGCCAGTGCCGTAGTCGATCTTCACTACCTCGCTGAGGTCGATCATCAGGCGCTGCGACGCGGGAACCCGCAATACGGAAGGTCCTGCAAGATCAGGGCCAGGGCCCGTCCCTACAGCCATCTCAACTTTCCTTTTTTGCGAAATGGCGTATGACGCGCGCATATTCCGCGGCGACATGGTGCGCTAGGTGCACGACAGCAATGTGGTGCTTGGCCGACATGCCCAGAACGGCTCGTCTCAATGGATTGCCGCGCAAGGAGAACAGCGCTTCCGCAAGCTCTTCGGCAGCTGGTTCAGCCGGGATCTTTACCAGTGCCTCGGCGGGCAATTCACGGAACGATCCGTAGTCGTTGACCACGATGGGCAGGCCGTACGACATGCAATCGTGCACCGCTTTTGACGTCTCTCCGCGGCTCCTGGTCCTGAGTTGCACGGCGCAATCGGCAGCCATCAGGTAATCGCGGTAAGTTTCGTCGGAAACGAATCCCGTGATGGCAATGCGCTCGTGGTTCGGCAAGCTCGCGATTTTCTGCTTGAGCAGGAGACCGTATTCTCCGCCATCGTTTTCACCCGCGAATACGACGTGGAGCGACTGGTCGCCAGACAACCGTTCGTCGGACAGCGCATCGAGCAATACTTCATTCAACTTGGTATCGGCCAGGAATCCCAGCGAGATCGCAAGGAAATCATCCGCGGAAAAACCGAAGCGCGTCCTGATCGCCAGCCTTTCCTCGGCACTGACGCTCTTGATCGCAGGCTGCGGCATTGGCACCTTCATCCAGTTCTTTTGCTCAAGGGATGGATAGAAGGCATCTCTCATTGCCCCAGCATGCTCGGAATGCACCAGCACGCCCTTGGCACGCTCGATGATGCGGCGCGATGCCGGGTAATGCTTGGCCGCCTCCCAGGGCCCCTTCAGCAACAACTCGATTTGCGCTTCATCGCCATGCGACCGAACCAGCTCCTGATTGAACAAGCCGGGGTTGCCCTCGTGCAGGTCCATGTGGGCGAACATGGAGCTGAGATAGAAGTCATGCAAAACCACGATGCCCCGCACCTTGTCCAGCAAGTCCACCATGTGGCTGTGAAACGGCGAGTTGCCGAACTGGTAGATGACTTCGTCATATCGATCACGATTGGCTTCGAGTTCGCTGAAATGGTGGATGGCATGGCGCGCCTTCAGCGATTCCAGCGCGCCCTGGTCGGCGCTGGTATACAGGTCAATGTCGAAATGCCGGGACAGCGCCGGCAGCAATATGGCGACATACTCCGCAATCCCGGTCATTTCCGGTGGCAGCGGGGTGACCATGGCAATGCGTGGTTTTTTCAGATCATTAGCCATGCGATTCAGGCAATCCGCCAGGACACTCAGGACAACAAACGATCGGCGAGGTCGTTGCTCACCTCTCGCCAGGTCTTGGTCACGATGCGGCCCTGTCCCGGGCGCAGAAAGCCTTCCTTCAGCCCACCGGAAATCAGTTCCGCCAGCGCCACGTGATCGCCGGCCGGGAAGTAGGAAGCCGCGTCACCGGCTATTTCCCTGAAAACAGCTATGTCGCTGAGTAGCAATGGTACGCCCTTGGAGCCCGCCTCCACGATTGGAAGGCCGAAACCTTCGGAAATAGAAGCCTGGATCAGCGCGGTCGTATTATCGAGAAGGAGAGCAAGGTCCGCGTCGGAAGCATTCTTCAGCCAGATCAATCGCTTGTTGTTTTCGGGATGCGATGCGATGCGATGCGAAAGTTCTTCGACATTCCAGCCCGGTTTTCCAATGATCACCAGAGCGGCATCCTTCCCCTGGGACCACAGCCTTTCCAATGACGCCAAGATAGTGACGTGGTCCTTGCGCGGCTCCACTGTCCCGATCGCAAGCAGGATGGGAGTTTTCTGCAAAGTCTCAACCAATCTCGTCATGTTCTGGGTGGGCAATCCGATCCGCCCGGGATCCAGATCACTGCCAAGATGCACGCTGCGCGTCCAAGGACGACGCGTGAACCCCGCATGCTGATCGATATAGCGCTCGAGATCGTGCCGCGTGGCTTCGGAAATGCAGATGAACCCATCGGCATGCCGGACCGAATGCGAAAGCCAATGGCTGAATGCAGGTGGCATGCCTTCGTGGCAGGTGTGGGGTATCAGCACCGGTATCAGGTCATAGACCATCCATACCACCTCGCCGCCCTGGCGCCAGACCGCTTCGTACAGAGGTTCGAACCGCTCCGGGGCAGCCCAGGCCGAATCGAGCATGAACAGCAAGTCGTTGTTGCGCGGTTCGACGGGCAGGTCTTCGCCCGCCAAGACCAGCCCCAGCGAATCGCGGGCGAATTCGTTGGCGTAGCGGATTCCGTGTTCGGCGGTCCAGTAGATCGGCTGCACCTCGAACCGCCCGCTTTCGCTGGCAAGATCGTGCAGGCTCGCACAGAAATTACGCACCACGCGCTGGATTCCGCTGCGCGGATCGAACTCGGCGATGCAGGTCACATCCACCAGGATGCGTCTGCGCCCGCGCGCGGCGACGGCTTGCAAGTCGCGCTCCAGCGCCTGCAACTCCTCGGCCGAGGAGCCACGAATGAAATCCGCCCAGATAGCCAGGTCGCGATCCTGCACTTCCACCAAGCGGGAGCCAGGCTCCTTTTCCAGCTTCATGGAGCCTGGGTTCGCAATCGCATTCAACTCCCCCAAGGCATCGAGCGCGGCGCGCGCGCACTTGTCCCAAGTGAAGGTATGCGCATGTGCAACAGCGCCGGATCTAAGCGCATCGCTGAACTCGCGATCATCCAGGACTCTGGCAAGCGACTTTACCGAGGCTTCATTGTCAGTCGGGTCGAACAGACAGCGTGTGTCGTGTATCACCTCAGGGAGCGCCCCACGATTGGAAGACAACACCGGTGCACCGAACGCCATGGCTTCCAGCACGGGCAAGCCGAAGCCTTCGTATAACGAGGGGAAATAAAACACTGCGCAACGCCGGTAGAGCTCGGAAAGGGTGCGATCGTCCACCCTGTTCAGGATCAACACGCGATCGGCTACGGAGCGCAGCGGCCCGGCCAGGGCATGCATTACATCGTCGCCAACCTTGGTCAGCACCAGCTGATGGTGATTGCGTATCGATGCAGGCAAGCGCGCGAAATCCTGCACAGCACCCAAGGTGTTCTTGCGCCAGTCGCCATTGCTGACCACCAATACAAACGACTCCCTTATCCCAAGCTTGCGCAGTAAACGGTCGTCGCCGCTTGTGGGAAGGAGTGAAGCGGCCAGCAGACCCGGGTCCAGCCCGGTTCCGATCACCCGGATCTTTTCTTCTGGAACCTGCAGATAGCGAACCAGATCCGCACGGGTGGACTCTGAAATAGCCAACAGCATGTCAAGGCGCTTGAAACTTTCGCACTTGCGCGAATACCACTCGGCGATGAATCGATCAGAGAGATAGCGGTCAGGAAAGATCAGCGGGATCAGATCGTAGGCAATCGCCGCCTTGTGCGGGGTCTCGCGGTCCAGCCAGTCAACGCCAGTTGAATAATTGAACCCGGTTTCAAAATAGCTGAATTGCAAATGGACATCAGGCGACAAGGATTCAAAGAATCTACCCTTTACGCTGGCTGCAGCGCGCGAGCGCTCAGGCTCGATATCAGTAAACACCGATGCCGGATAGGTATACACGGCGGTGGGGGCTGCGATGCCATGGTGGCGGAAGCGGGTGCGCGCGTCGCGCAAGCGTTCGGAATCAATGCCGTCCATGGCGATGATCGAATCGATAGTGCTGTCGCGCTCAGCCTGGGCGACCATTGCACTGGCCAGATTCTCGGCATAACGCCCGATCCCCCTGTCACGCGACTCGGTCATGCAGGGTTGCATGTCGTACACAATGCGCATCAAGTACCTTCCGTCTCGGCTTCCATGGTCATCGTCGCCCGATCAGGCGCCGAGGCGGCGGAGATCGGAATCCACCATCATGGTGATCAACTGCTCGAGCGTGGTTTTCGGCTTCCAACCCAGTCTGGCGATGGCCTTGGCAGGATTGCCCAGCAATGTGTCCACTTCGGCCGGACGGAAGAACTTGGGATCGATCACCAGATAGTCTTCGGTCTTCAGGCCGACATGGCCGAATGCTATCTCGACCATATCCCGCACCGTGGTGGTCAGTCCCGTGGCGACGACATAGTCGTCTGCCTCGGCCTGCTGTGTCATCAGCCACATTGCCTCGACGTAGTCGCCCGCAAAACCCCAGTCGCGCTTGGAATCTATGTTGCCAAGGCGCAATTCCTTCTGCTGGCCGAGTTTGATCCGCGCTACCGCGTCGGTGACCTTGCGGGTGACGAACTCGATGCCGCGCAACGGCGATTCGTGGTTGAAGAGGATGCCGCTGGAGGCATGCAGGCCGAAGCTCTCGCGATAGTTCACCGTCGCCCAATGGCCCATGAGCTTGGCCACGCCATAGGGGCTGCGCGGGTAGAACGGGGTCTTCTCGTCCTGCATCTCGGCCTGGATCAGGCCGAACATCTCGCTGGTGGAAGCCTGGTAGAAATGCGCCTTCGGGTTGACGATGCGCACCGCCTCCAGCACGTTGACCACGCCGACGCCATCCACCTGGGCGGTCAGGATCGGCTGCTGCCAGGACGTACCCACGAAGCTTTGCGCACCGAGGTTGTAGACCTCGTCGGCCTTGGAGGTTTCCATCGCGCGGATCAGCGAGGACAGGTCGGTGATGTCGCCATCCACCAGTTCCACTTCGTTCTCGATGCCCAGCTCGCGCAGGCGCCACAGCGTGTTGGTACTGCGCCGTGCAAGGACCCCGTGCACGCCGTAGCCCTTCTCCAGCAGCAGTTTGGAGAGATAGGCACCATCCTGGCCGGTGATGCCCGTGATCAATGCGTTTTTGCCGTGGGTCATAAACTTTTCCTTGCGGTATCGAGGATGTCGGTGAGTGTGGTTTCAAGGGGAATGTGGGGCTGCCAGCCGGTATCGGCGGTCAGCAACGCCGCGTTGGCCACCATGCGCCGCTGTTCGGCGGGTCGCAGTTTGGCCGGATCCTGGTGAATGTCGGGCGTGACCCCGGCGAGCACGCACATTTCCTCGAGCAGTTCGCGCACCCGCCGCTCGCGGCCGGAGGCCACCAGGTAGGTTTGCCCAGGCGTGCCATGGCGGAACATCGCGGCATAGGCGGCGACCACGTCGCGCACGTCGGTGAAGTCGCGGGTGGTGTCTATATCGCCGGCTTCGATGACCGCAGGCCGTGCGCCGCTGGCGATCGCAATGACCTGCCGCGCCAGTGCCGGCAGCACGAAACGCGCATCCTGTCCCGGCCCCACGTGGTTGAAGGGACGCGCGATGATGGCTTCCAGGTTCTCGGTCCTTGCCCACTGCAGGCAGAGTTGCTCGGCGGCTATCTTGCTGGCGGCGTAGGGACTGCGCGGTGCCGGCAGCAGCTTTTCATCCACCGGCATGACCTCTTCGGGAACGCGCCCGTACACATCGCCGGAACTCGCATAGACCATGCGCCCGGAGAATGCCTGTGCACTCAAGGCCTGCAACAAATTGAGCGTACCCAGCACGTTGATCTCGAAAGTCTCGCGCGGGTTTTCGAACGACCTCGGCACGAAGCTCTGTGCGGCCAGGTGCAGCACGCTGTCGGGACGCAATTCGGCCACCATGTCACGGGTCGCATCGCCATCGCGGATGTCCCAGCCTGGAGGGGTCGCCATGAACTCAGCCTCCCCGAACACGCCCTCGGCCACGGCCGCGCGCACGTGCGAGCCGACGAAACCGCTGGCGCCGGTGACCAAGAGGCGCCCTACTCTGCGTGCGGATCGTTCATTTGCCACGGCTATTGCCCGAAGTGCTCTTGCGCTGCGCCGGCGCTGGCTTCCGGACCGTCTGCAATTGTGAAGTCAGATCTTCGATGCGCTCGGAGATCAGGCGCACGACAGGCACCACGTCGGGCTGCGCGTCCAGCCGGGCCGCCACGGTGTCGATGCGATAGCCCAGTGCCCGCGCCTGCTCATGTACATCGGCAAGCGCATCCAGGCGGTTGGACAGCATGCCCGCCACCTGGCCCGCCACTTCGTGCGAATGCGCCTGCACGCCCGCCAGTTCGTCCAGACGCGCCGACAACGTACCGACCTGCCCGGCCACATCATGCGAATGCGCGCGCACCTCATCAATCTCCACCAGTCGGGCAGAGATCGATCCCGTCTGTTCAACCAGTCCTTGCGTCAATGTTTCCACCGAGGCCAGCGCTTCCAGACGCACGGAAAGCTGGTCGATCCGCCCCGCCAGCGTCAGCGCGTCTGCCTGCAGCCGGTCCAGTTCGCCGAACCGGGAGACTACCTCGCCCATGCGTGCGGAGAGTCTTTCCAGCGCAGCCGTTGCCTCCGAAGCGTTGCTTCTGTGCACGGAATCTATTTCCGACAGCGCACTCTGCAGTTGTTGTGCCTGCTGGTTCAGGATCCGGCCCAGTTCGTTGCTCTCGCGGGCGTGGGCGGCATCGAGCACCACCTGCCGATCGGCAAGGGTGGACAGCCGGGCCAGGGAATGCATCCAGCCGATCAACGGGCCGATGAATCGCTTGCGGCGCCACTTCTGCAACAGGAACGGCGCCAGTAGTCCATCCACGTGTACGCCCGCCTTTTCACCCTCGGCAGACCAGCGCAGGGCGGCCAGGATCTCGACCTTGCTCGCCTGCCCGTTGCGCAAGCGCGACAGGTGGTGACCTAGGCCACCTTCATCAGGGGTTCGGCGCAGCACTGCACGGTAAGCGTTCTCGATGAAATCGCTGTCCGAGAAGGAGAGCAGTTCACCCAACGCGTATTCCTGTTTGACCGGGATGCGTGGTGCCGAAGGCTGCCAGTTCGCCAACCTGAATACCGGCGCCGGCGCCGGTGCCGCCCGTACGGACGAGGGCAACAGCCCGCCGCGTCTGGCCACTTCCTGGCGGATGCACAGCATGATTTCATCGACCGAGAGAATGCTGCCGGAGTCGGGTACGGCAGGCTTCCCGCTGGTTCCCGGCAGTGCTGGATCAGTCATGGTTTCGTGCGGGGGATTCGCCATGGACACTTCGGTTGCTTGTGGGGGAACAGCAGACACGGTCGCAGCGAAACATCGGCGGCCAGCCACTTTCAGCTGGTTATTGTCTCATTTTTCAACAACGCCGCGCTTTCCTCCCAAGTGCTCCATCGCCCCTCCACAGCCCTTGGGAGGGCTCTGTCGCGATCCTGGATCCACTCCGCTACGGCCTGCACAAGCGCAGTTGCTTCGGTGCCGGAGAAATATTCGGCCTTGTCGCCCGCGACCTCGCGGAACACGGCGATATCGCGAAGCAGCAACCCGCAGCCCAGGCGCGCTGCCTCCCCGATCGGCAAGCCGAAGCCTTCGCCCAGCGAGGCCATCACCAGCAGATCAGAACTGCGATAGGCCGCCGCGAGCACGGAATCGTCCGCATCCGCCAGCCAGTGCAGGCGCTTGCCAGCCTCCCGATGACGGCGAATCCGCCCGGTCACCGCCTCGGTCGCCCAGCCCGGATGGCCTACGATCATCAGTTCCACGTCCATGCCGTGCGCGAGCATCAGGTCGAAGGCGTCCAGTACCTGTGCATGCTGCTTGCGTGGCTCCAGCGTACCGACCATCAGCAACCGGGTGCTCCCGGAACGTTGAGGCGGCACTACCTCAGCGGCCACGGCCAACGGAAGATCCGAGCCCAATGGCACGATTGCCATCCGCAACCGCCTGGCATCGAGCCCCCTCGCCGCCAATTGTTCGCGAAGGTTCCGCGCGCAGTCGCTGGAAATGCATACGGCGAGGTCCACCTGTCGCGCAAGCACGCCCAGCCAGGCCTGCATGGCCTCGGCTATGCCCTGCGGGAACCAATGCGGATGCTGCAGCGGAAGCATGTCCGGCACTACGAGCGAGATCGGCACGCCGACGGCGCGCAACTTCGCCAGCGCGGGCTCCAGCTGTGCAGCCCGGTCGCGGCAGAAATCCAGGCCGATGAAACGATCCGCAGGATGCGGCTGGAACGCCAGGTCGGCGCCAAGGTCGCCGTCGCGCAGGCCCAGGAATTGCGCGAGGAAGGATCGCGCCAGGACGTAGTCGCCGCGGTCGTCCAGGCGCACGGGTTCGATGCCCAGTCCTTGCGGTGGCGCCAGCAACAATTCAAGCAACCAGCTGCGCGTCACCCGCTGCACGCCCGCGCCAAGATCCTCCAACGCAAGCTCGGTCACGTCCACCAGGTAGCGCGCCGCGACCTCTTGCATTGGCAGCCATGCCCTCATCCCGCGTCGTTTCATCGCTTCCACCAGCAATGACTGCCACGAAACAGCAGTGCCGGATGTGGCGGCCGCCCGCAACGCGGGACGCGCCGACGGTAGTGGCGCCCATTGCCGCCTTCTCGCGGCCAGCGCGCGTAGTGGCGCGGTGATGCGCCAGCTCTTGCTGCCTTGCAGCTCGGCAAGCTGTGCTTCGAGCAGGCGGCAGCGCGCTTCCTTCTCGATCAACTGCAACCAGATGCGCCCCGCCTGCGCCGGGCGATCGGCCGCATCCGCGATATCGTCCGCGCCCGTCATTCCTGATTTACCGCAAGGCCTGCACAGGGCTGCATCAACGCCGGGACCACGGCGATGGCGAATCCATCCACTGCTGTCCTGTCCCGCATCGGCGCTACGCGGATTTCAAGCGCGCAGGGCCGCGGCAAGGTCTTCACGCAAATCCACCTCGCTCTCCACCCCGACGCTCAAGCGGACCAGGTTGTCGGTGATGCCGAGTGCGGCACGACGCTCCGGCGGGATCGAGGCATGGGTCATGACCGCGGGATGGTTGACCAGGCTCTCCACTCCACCCAGCGATTCGGCCAAGGTGAACAAATGGGTCTTTTCGCACAATGCCCTGGCCGCATCGAAACCACCCTTCAGCGCGATCGAGATAATCCCGCCATAACCCTGCATCTGCCGGCCCGCCAGTGCATGCTGCGGGTGCGAAGGCAACCCGGGATAGATCACCCGTTCGACCGCTGCGTGCGTTTGCAGCCATTGCGCCAGCGCCATCGCGTTGGCGCAATGCGCCTTCATGCGCAGGTCCAGTGTCTTCAACCCGCGCAAGGCCAGGAAACTGTCGAACGGCCCCTGCACCGCGCCGATGGAGTTCTGCAGGAACGCCAGTTGCTCGGCCAGCCCACTGTCATCGCCGACCACGACCATGCCGCCGACCATGTCCGAGTGGCCGTTGAGGTACTTGGTAGCCGAATGCATGACGATGTCGGCGCCCAACGACAGGGGGCGCTGCAGGATCGGTGAGGCGAAGGTGTTGTCGACGACGACGATGAGGCCACGCTTGCGGGCGATGGAGGCGATCGCTTCGATGTCGACGATCTTCAGCATCGGATTGGTCGGGGTTTCGATCCAGACCATCTTCGTTTCAGGCCGGATCGCGGCCTCGAAGGCGGTCGGATCGGTGAGGTCCACGAAACTGAAGTCCAGGTTCGCGGTACGCCGGCGGACCCGCTCGAACAATCGATACGTGCCGCCATAGATATCGTCCATGGCGACGACATGGCTGCCGCCGTCCAGCAGCTCCAGCAAGGTCGAAGTCGCAGCCATGCCCGAAGCGAAGGCGTAGCCACGGCTGCCGCCTTCCAGTGCCGCCACGCAGCGTTCATAGGCGAAACGGGTGGGGTTGTGGGTACGCGAATACTCGAAACCCTGGTGCACGCCCGGGCTGCTCTGGGCGTAGGTCGAAGTGGCGTAGATCGGCGGCATCACCGCGCCGGTGCTGGGATCCGGGGATTGCCCACCGTGTATCGCCAGCGTTCCGAGTGCGAATCCGGATTCGGCCGGGCCAGCATTTGCAAGGGTATTCGACATGGGGGATTCCAAAATGAGGGCGGATTTTACCAACTCGGCCTGAACGGGCTGTTCGCGCTTACTGCACCCGGCGGCGCAGGTAATTCAGCAGGTCGATGCGGGTGATCAGGCCGAGGAAGGCATCGCCGTCGGTGACGATGGCGACCTGGCCGCGGTCGAATACCGGCAGCAGCGCCTCGATCGGCGACTTCACGTCCAGCCGGTCCAGCTTGCTGACCATGGCGGTGGAAACGGGATCGCGGAAGCGGTCCTCGTCGCCGTACACATGCAGCAGCACGTCGCTCTCGTCGACGATGCCGACCAGCTTCTCGCCCTGCATCACCGGCAGCTGCGAGACGTCGTAAAGCTTCATGCGCTGGTAGGCAGTGGTCAGCAGGTCGGTCGGACTGACCACCACCGTGTCCTTCTGGCTGTAAGGGCGCAGGATCAGGTCACGCAGGTCGCCGTGCTGGGCGCGTTCGATGAAGCCGTTGTCCAGCATCCAGTAGTCGTTGTACATCTTCGACAGGTATTTGTTGCCGGTGTCGCAGACGAACACCAGCACCTTCTTCGGCGTGGTCTGTTCCTTGCAGTACTTCAGCGCCGCCGCTAGCAGCGTGCCGGTCGAGGAGCCACCGAGGATGCCCTCCTTGGCCAGCAGCTCGCGCGCGGTCAGGAAGCTTTCCTTGTCGCTGATCGCATACGCCTTCTTCACCCGGGTGAAATCGGAGATCTGCGGCAGGAAATCCTCGCCGATGCCTTCCACCATCCAGCTGCCGGATTTTTCGCTCAGCGTGCCTTCGTTGATGTATTCGGTGAGGATCGAGCCCACCGGGTCGGCCAGGATCAGTTCCACATTGGGTGCATGCTCGGCGAAGGCGCGCGACAGGCCGGTCATGGTCCCGGAGCTGCCGCAGCCGAAGACGATGGCATCCAGTTGCCCGTCCATCTGCCGCAGGATTTCCGGGCCGGTGCCGAATTCGTGCGCCGCCGGATTGTCCGGGTTGCCGAACTGGTTGATGAAGAACGCGCCGGGGGTTTCGCTGGCGATGCGTGCGGCCAGGTCCTGGTAGTACTCGGGATGGCCCTTGGCCACGTCCGATCGGGTCAGCACGACCTCGGCGCCCATTGCCTTGAGGTTGAAGATCTTCTCCCGGCTCATCTTGTCCGGGACCACCAGGACCAGCTTGTAACCCTTCTGCTGGGCGACCAGGGCCAGGCCGATGCCGGTATTGCCGGCGGTGCCCTCCACCAGGGTCGCGTCGGGCTTCAGGTCTCCGCGTTGCTCGGCGGCTTCGATCATCGACATGCCTATGCGGTCCTTGATCGAACCGCCGGGGTTGGAGCTTTCCAGTTTCAGGTACAGCTCGCAGACGCCGGCATCCAGGCGCTGGGCCTTGACGATCGGGGTCTCGCCGATGAGTTCCAGGACAGAAGAATGGATGGCCATGCCGGAAATACGCTCGCATGCGACTTGAAGGAGATCGCGATTATCGCATCCCGCGGCACCGGACTCCCGGCAAAGCGAAGCCCGCCAGAGCGGGCTTGCCGATATGAGTGACACATCCGAGTGACGCGGACGGCGACCGCCGACGAGGAGGAGGTCGCCGCCCGCGACAATGGAACGCGGGGGACGTCAGTGGGGTTTGGCGTCGTAGATTCGTATAAGTCGTTCTTTCGCGGCGAGTTTCTCGCGCTTCATCTGGCCCAGGGTGGTGTCGTCGATGGGCAATACGCCCAGTTCGGCGTCGGTGACTTTCTTGTTCAATTCACGGTGTCGCTGGTACAGCTGCTTGAATTCCGGGTCGGCCTTGATCAGTGCGTCGATTTCGGTTTGCGGTTGTCCTTCGAACATAGCGTTACCTCCTTCAGCAGAAATACGAACGCCCCGGCCTTTGCAGGCACGGGGCGTTGGCTTGGGAGCGGAACATCGGGCGGTGGCGGACACATTCCCCAGGATCACCCGCGCTGGCCTTCTGGCCGGGAGCGGTTTCCTCTGGATTCTGGGTCAGGGTCATCGGCCGATTCTCCGGTGAGCCAAGCGACGGGAGTCGCTTGGGTATACGACCCTACTCTTCGGAATCGACCCCGGCAAGCGCCTCCACAAGTGCTTGATTGACTTGGAAAAGTCTGCATCCCGGAAGCGTCCCAGACTTCGCCCGGAAGTCAGATGACCCCATTTAGATAATTGTTTTTATTGACTTTATTGCTGCGCAACAATCACATCCACCGCACGGCTGCGGCTACCTTCGCCCTTGCCCGCCGACTGCAGGCGGGCCTTGGCAACGCCCGCGCCCTGCAAAGCGTTGCGCACGCTGTCGGCGCGGCGCTGGCCCGGCGTCTGCTTGTCGCCGAAACCCTCGATCCTGGCCTTGGCCTTGGGATTGGCCTGCAGGTAGGCCGCCAACGCGGAAACGCTGGAGGCGCCCGCAGCCGACAGGCTGGCCTGGCCGTTATTGAAGGCGGCGGCAGCCAGGGTGAAAACCTCGCCGCGAGCATCGAACTTCGATGCCGGCAGCTTGGCCCCGGACATCAGTTCGGCTTCCTGGCGGGCCAGTTGCGCTTCCTTCTGGCGCGCGGCGCTGAGCTTGGCGGTCTGCTGCCCGGCGACCGAAGTCAGCATGTCCTCGGCATCCTGGCGGGCCAGGGTCTCGGCTTCGGCGGCCTGGCGCAGGCTCTCGGCTTCCTCGGCCTGGATCTGTGCCTGCACGCGCAGGCGCTCGGCCTCCTGGCGCGCGCGCGCCGCATCGCGGCGGCTGGCTTCCACCAGCAGTTCGCTGCGGGTGCGGTCCAAGCGGTCGGCTTCGCGGCTTGCCGACTCGGCACGCGCCGCGGTTTCGGCGATCTCAACCCGGCGATCGGCGATATACAGGGAGCTTTCGCGCTGCTTGCCGCGGGCCTTGGCCAGCACGGCCACGGCCTGCTGCGCCTGCAGCCTTTCATAGGCGGCGAACTCGACCAGTTGCGGGTTCGATTGCAACGTGGCCAGGCGCTGGTTCAGTGCGGTCACCTCGGGACGTTCGGCCGCAAGCGCAGGCAGTGCTGCCAGTAACAGGACGCAAGCCATCAGCTTGTTTTTCATCGTGCCTCTCCTTCGCCGAGGGTGCGCTGGAGTTCGCCGATTTCCTGGCGACGTTGCTGCAGCCGGGCATTGGCCACGGCTTCCTCGCTGCGCGCGCGCGCCAGGTCCGCATCGACAGTCGCGCGCAGGGCGAGCCCGGGCGCAAGCTTGCGATCGCGGCGACTGGCCGCCGCGGCCTGCGCCTGGGCCAGGACCTTGCGCGCGGAATCCAGCAGCTCGGCGGCGTACTGGTCCGCATCGGCCTGGTCGGCGCGATTGACCGCCTGCTGCGCGGCGGCGAGTTCCGGGGTAGCCGCGACCTGGGCATTCGACGGCGTGGCGAGCGCGGCCATCAGGGCGAATACGCCAACCGTCACACACAGGGATCGGCGGAATTGTGCGAAGCTAGGATGCATTGGAGTGCCGTGGCGTCAAGGGGAATGCGCGGTCATTGTCGGAAGCCTGCGTCGCACATGCAAACGGTGCGCGCCATTGTTGGGGACGATTGCACATGGATATCGGCTATTTCCTGAAGCTGATGACGGAAAAGAACGCCTCGGACATGTTCCTGACCACCGGGGCGCCTGTCTACATCAAGATCGAAGGCAAGCTTTATCCGCTCGGCAATACCGGCCTGCCCGCCGGCATGGTCAAGAAGATCGCCTATTCGCTGATGGACGAAGGCCAGGTACCGACTTTCGAGCGCGAGTTGGAGTTGAACATGGCCCTGGCCCTGCAGGACGCCGGCCGCTTCCGCATCAACGTGTTCAAGCAACGCGGCGAAGTGGGCATGGTGATCCGCGCGATCCGCAGCGTGATCCCGTCGATCGAGGAGCTGAACCTGCCGCAGGTGCTGAAGGACATCATCATGACCCCGCGCGGGCTGGTGCTGCTGGTCGGTTCCACCGGCTCCGGCAAGTCCACCTCGCTGGCCTCGATGATCGACCACCGCAACAGCACCACCACCGGCCACATCCTCACCATCGAGGATCCGATCGAATACCTGCACAAACACAAGCAGTCGATCGTCAACCAGCGCGAGGTCGGCTTGGACACCCACGCCTTCCACAACGCATTGAAGAACGCGATGCGCGAGGCGCCGGACGTGATCCTGATCGGCGAGATCCTGGACGCGACCACCATGGAAGCGGCCATCGCCTTCGCCGAAACCGGCCACCTGTGCCTGGCCACGCTGCACTCGAACAACGCCGACCAGACCATCGAGCGCATCCTCAACTTCTTCCCCGAGACCGCGCACAAGAACGTGCTGATGAACCTGGCCCTGAACCTGCGCGCAGTGGTGTCGCAGCGTCTGGTCAAGGGCATGGACGGCCGTCGCCTGCCGGCCGCGGAAGTGCTGATCAACACGCCGATGATCCGCGACCTGTTGCGCCGCGGCCAGGTCCACGAGGTCAAGGCGGCGATGGAGGCCTCGCTGGAGGACGGCATGGAATCGTTCGACCAGTGCCTGTTCCGCATGGTCAAGGAAGGCCGCATCGAACAGGAGGAAGCGCTGCGCGCCGCCGATTCGCGCGACGGCCTGGCCCTGAAGTTCCGCCTTTCCGAAGGCAGCAGCGGCGAACACGACCCGTATGCCGACTACGACGCGGCCTCGGCCGGTTCATCGCCACGGATCACCCAGGGCTTCGGCTGATATCCGGAGTCAGGCGGGCTGGTGCGCGTCCGGCTGCTTGTCCGGACGTGCGTCGATGAAAGCAGGCAATTCCAGGCAGGCCGCCTCGATCCGCGAGATCGTCGGGAACCCGTCCATGTCCACGCCGTAGCGACGGGCATTGAAAACCTGCGGGACCAGGCAGCAGTCGGCCAGTCCCGGCACCTGGCCATGGCAGAACGTGCCCGTTGCCGGGTCGCCCTCCAGCAAGTCCTCCATCGCCTCGAAGCCTTCGACCATCCAGTGCCTGATCCATTCGTCGCGCTCCGATTGCGGCACGCCCCAGGACTGCTCGAAGTAACGCAACACGCGCAGGTTGTTGAGCGGGTGGATGTCGCAGGCCACCAGTTGCGCCAGGCCGCGGACCCGGGCCCGGTCGCGTGCGGTCATCGGCAACAGGCGTGGCGACGGCCAGGCTTCGTCCAGATATTCCAGGATCGCCAGCGACTGGCGGATCACGCGTACGCCATGCATCAGCGTAGGCACCATCTGCTGCGGGTTTATCGCCGCATATCCTGGCTGATGCTGTTCGCCACCATCGCGGACCAGGTGCACCGGCAAGGTCTCGTAGGCCAGGCCCTTCAGGTTCAGGCCGATGCGCACGCGATAAGCGGCGCTGGATCGCCAGTAGGAATAAAGCCGGAGTTGTTCGCTCATGCGGGACGCACCGGGCAGTGGGTGGCAATGGGAAAGCAGCTGTCGTGCATCGGTCCGGGCCTGCGTGCCGCTGGGTTCACTTATGTGCCCGCACCACTACTCAGGGCAAGGGCTGCAGTTCGATCCGCTGCTCGATTGCACCGAAAATGAGACTTCCGTCACTATTCGCCATCTCGATCCGGACCACGTCGCCGAATTTCATGAACGGCGTGCTCGGCTTGCCATCGCGCAGGGTTTCCACGGTGCGCTTCTCGGCGAAGCAGGAGGCGCCCTTGGAGGTGTCCTCGTTGGCGATGGTGCCGGAGCCGACGATGGCGCCAGCCGACAGCGGCCGGGTCCTGGCCGCATGCGCCACCAGTTGGGAGAAATCGAACTGCATATCCACGCCCGCTTCCGGGGCGCCGAACCATTCGCCATTGATGTGCGTCAGCAGCGGCAAGTGCACCTTGTTGTCGCGCCAGGCCTCGCCCAGTTCGTCCGGGGTCACGAACACCGGCGACAGCGCCGAGCGCGGCTTGGACTGCAGGAAGCCGAAGCCCTTGGCCAGCTCGGCCGGGATCAGGTTGCGCAGCGACACGTCGTTGACCAGCCCGATCAGCTGGATATGCGCGGCCGCCTGCTCCGGCGTGACCGCCATCGGCACGTCGTCGGTGATCACCACGATTTCCGCTTCCAGGTCGATGCCGTAGTCCTCGCTGACCACCCGCACCGCGTCGCGCGGACCGAGGAAACCGGCACTCGTGGCCTGGTACATCAGCGGATCGGTGTAGAAACTTTCCGGCACCTCGGCGCCGCGCGCACGGCGCACGCGTTCGACATGCGGAAGATAGGCGCTGCCGTCGACGAACTCGTAGGCCCGCGGCAGTGGTGCGGCCAGCGCGTTGAAATCGAGTTCAAACACGCCGTCGGCATCGCCGGCATTGAGCGATTCGGACAGGGCATTCAGCCGCGGCGCCAGGTTGGACCAGTCCTCGAGCGCGGCCTGCAGGGTCGTCGCGATGCCTGTCGCCCGTACCGCCCGGAGCAAATCACGCGAGACCACGATCAAGGTGCCGTCGCGACCACCTTCCTTCAATGAACCCAGCTTCATGCGCACTCCCTTGAGACCGTCTTGCGGCTGATTGTTTCAATTGCAACCAGTTTACTTGACCGCGTCGCCGCTGCCACCTTCGTCGCCCTGGAAATTGCCTGCCCGGTAAGTGAGCACCAGCGTGTCGCGATAACCATAAGCCTGCAGGGGTTGGATCGGCGTCGATTCGTGGATCACGCGGGTGTCGTCCAGCAGCATGAGCGTCCATGGCTCGGTCAGGGTGAAGCGCTGGCCATCCGGGCCATCGGCGGCGAACACGCGGGTCTCGCCACCGCTGATGCCTTGCCTGCCCACCAGCAGGACCGCCACGAAATCCACGCCGTCACGGTGCGCGCCTTCCGGCGTGGGCCGGCCGATGCCGTCGGCGGTATCGATGCGGAACTGGTGCGCCTCGACGTACCAGGGTCGTTCGCCCTTCAACGCATCGCAAACCCCGGCCAGCCCTTTCAGCAG
>JBOHXX010000027.1:0-17890 GCA_050737675.1 Pseudoxanthomonas sp. | reverse complement strand
GTGCGCGCCGATGGCGCCATCGGCGTGACCTATTACGATTTCCGCAGCGACGGCGCGGCGGCGACGCTGCTCACCGACACCTGGCTGGCGCGCTCGTCCGACGGCGGTCGCAGCTGGACGGAATCGCGAATCGCCGATCCCTTCGATCTCGCCCTCGCGCCACGTACCACCGCCGGTTATTTCCTCGGCGACTACCAGGGCCTGGCCAGCCACGGCACCACGTTCGTGCCGTTCTTCGCCAAGGCCAACAATGCGAACACGAGCAACCGCACCGACGTCTTCCACGAAGCCGCGGTCTCGGCCATCGCCACTCCGGCCGGCCACCTGCGCACCGATTGCGGGCCACCGCAACGCCGGCCTTCGGTCGCGATGAACGCCGACACGATCAAGGCCCGCATCGCCGGCAACGTGCTGCGTGCGCGACAGGAGCGGTTGCCATTCCACGCAACGGAACCAACACGCGATCCACGACGATGATGGATGCAGGAGCGACGCAAGTCGCGAAGCCTTTTCTCCTCGCAATCGCGGCTTGCGTCGCTCCTGCAAGTCGCTTCTACAAGGCCGTTCCCACAAACGCTTACCTCGCGTAAACACCCAGGAACATCTCCACCGCCGACTCCAGCACCTGTTGCTGCATCGCCTGGGTCAGCGGCGGCGCGCCCAGGGTGACCTGCGGCCAGAAGGCGAAGCTCTTCACCAGTCCCTGCAGCTGGTGCGCGGCGAACACCGGATCCACGTCCTTGAGCTTGCCGTCGGCGAGCGCTGCGCGGATCCACACGGTCACGCCCTCTTCCTTGTCGCCGAGCTTGGCGACCATGTCGCGCGCGCGTTCCGGCGAGTGGATGGTTTCGGCGATGGCCACGCGGGCCAGGTCGATGAAGCTGGTGTCGGCGAGCATCGTCAGCTTCTGCTGCAGCAACTGCTGCAACTGATCGCGCAGTGGCTTGTCGGGGCGATAGGCCAGGTCGACCTGGGCCATGGATCGCTCCCACAGCTGCAACATGATCTCGGCGAACAGCACTTCCTTGCTGGGGAAGTGGTTGTAGACCGTGCGCTTGGACACCCCGGCGCTGGCGGCGATGCGATCCATGCTGGTCGCCTCGTAGCCGCTGCCACGGAATTCGTCGATGGCGGCACGCAGGATGTCCTCGCGCTTGCGGTCGGTGAGGCGTTGCGGCTGGGTCATGGCGGGGCGAATCGTGGATTTGGGGAGGCTGGGCAATTATTTTACACCGAAGGGTTTACTTTTCAGAAACAGGAACTACACTGTGCAGTGTAATCAATCGGGCGCCTCCCATGAAACGCCTTTTCATTGTCCTCCTGCTTGGAATCCTAGCCGTGACGGCCCATACCGCCTGCATCTCCGCTACCGCCCCCACCTTCCCCGACTCGCCACAGCAGCGCGACGGCAAGTTCCGCAACCCGGCGCCGACCCCGCAACCGGGCCTGTGGAAGACCCTGAAGCTGGCCTGGGTGTTCTTCTTCGACAAGCCCGCCGACACCGTGCCCGACCGGCCGGTCCCGGTGCTGGCACTGACCCGCGCCCAGTTGCTGGCGGCGCCGGACCGCAGCGTGTTCCGTCTCGGCCACTCCACGATCCTGCTGAAACTGCGCGGCGAGTTCTGGCTGACCGATCCGGTGTTCTCCGAGCGCGCCTCGCCGGTGCAATGGGCCGGGCCGAAGCGCTTCCATGCCCCGCCGATCAGCATCGAGGAACTGCCGCCGATCAAGGGCGTGATCCTGTCGCACAACCATTACGATCACCTGGACCACGCCGCGATCCTGCAGCTGGCCGGCAAGACCGGACATTTCCTCGCGCCGCTGGGCGTGGGCGACCAGCTGATCGCCTGGGGCGTGGACGCGGCCAAGGTGCAGCAGCTGGACTGGTGGCAATCGACGAACGTGGACGGCATCCGTTTCGTGGCCACGCCGTCGCAGCATTTCTCCGGCCGCGGCCTCGGCGACGGCAACAAGACCCTGTGGGCGTCATGGACGATCCTGGACGACGACCTGCGCGTGTTCTTCAGCGGCGACTCGGGCTACTTCGATGGCTTCAAGACCATCGGCGACAAGTACGGCCCGTTCGACCTGACCCTGATGGAAACCGGCGCCTACGATCCGCAATGGCCGGACGTGCACATGCAGCCGGAACAGACCCTGCAGGCGCACCTGGACCTGCGTGGCAAGTGGCTGCTGCCGATCCACAACGGCACTTTCGACCTGGCCCTGCACAGCTGGCACCAGCCCTTCGACCGCATCACCGCGCTCGCCGCTGAAAAGAACGTCGCGATCACCACCCCGCGCATGGGTGAAGCAGTGGCCATCGCCGCGCCGCATGCGGGATCGGTGTGGTGGCTGGAGAGGGGCGAATGAGCGCCGTCCGCAACGACCTTCCGCAAACCACTTCTTCAAGGAACCCGGGCATGACTGGCTGGACCATGCACGACATTCCTTCGCAGAACGGTAAGCGCGCGATCATCACCGGCGCCACTGGCGGCCTGGGTTACGAAACCGCACTGGCCCTGGCCGCGGCCGGCGCCGAGGTGATCCTCAGCGGGCGCAACGCGAGCAAGGGCGAAGACGCGATGCGCCGGATCCGCAAGCTACATCCGCAGGCGCGCATCCGTTTCGAGAAACTGGACCTGGCGCGATTGGGATCGGTCAGCGAATTCTGCGAACGCCTGCAGCACGAAGCGAAGCCGCTGGACCTGCTGGTCAACAACGCCGGAGTGATGGCGCTGCCGCATCGACAGGTCACTGTTGATGGTTTCGAGGCGCAACTGGGCACCAACTACCTGGGGCACTTCGCGCTGACCGCCGGCTTGCTGCCGCTGCTGCGCAAGAGCGCCGCGCCGCGCGTGGTCAACCTGGCCAGCCTGGCCCATCGCCAGGGCAGGATCGATCTCGAGGACCTGCAGGGCGAGCGCGCGTACAAGCCATGGAAGGCGTATTCGCAATCCAAGCTGGCGATGCTGATGTTCGCGCTGGAACTGCAGCGGCGCAGCGATGCCAACGGCTGGGGCCTGCTGAGCAACGCCGCGCATCCGGGCTTTGCACGGACCGAACTGATGGCCAACGGGCCGGGATCGGAAGGCGGCAACTGGTTGTCCACCCTGAGCCGGACGCTGGGCCCTTTGTTCAGTCATTCGGCTGCGGCCGGCGCGTTGCCAACCCTGTTCGCGGCGACCTCGCCCGACGCGCACGGTAGCGGCTACTACGGACCGGGCGGTTTCCATGAGATGAAAGGCCCACCGGTGCCGGCGAAGATCATGCCGCAGGCACGGGATGCGGACGTGGCCGCACGCTTCTGGGATGCGTCGATCGCGTTGACCGGCGCGATGTGGTCGTCGGACGCGGAGCAGGCGCGCAAGGCGGCGAAAGGCTGAGTCATCGTTCTTTGCGGGAGCGGGTTGCCTCTCCCGCATGGCAGAAGGCTTATGTCGCCGGCATGCTGAAGACGAAGCGCGTGCCATCGGTTTCGGTGGACGTGACCGTCAACGTGCCGAGGTGGGCCTTGGCGATCTCCGCGGCGATGAACAGGCCCAGGCCCAGGCCGGGGCCGGGTTCGTCGGACAGGGTCCGCGAGAACGGCTGGAACAGGCGCGCCCGCTTGCCGGGGGCGATGGCCGGGCCGGCGTTGTGCACCGACAATTCGAAAATCCCTTTTCCGCAGCGCGCGTCCACCCGCACGGGTTGGTCCTCCGCTCCATGACGCAGCGCGTTGGCCAGCAGGTTGTCCAGCAACTGGGCCAGGCGGCTGCAATCGCAGATCACCGCCGAGTCGAGGTCGAACCGCGCATGGATCTCGCGCTCGGGGTGGGCGCCGCGGTTCTCGGTCACCACCTCTTCCAGCTCCGCGGCCAGGTCGTCGTGCGCATGCAGGGCGACCGGGATGCCCCCGCCGAGCCGGCCGCGGGCGAAATCGAGGATGTCGTTGACCAGGTCGGACATACGCTCGACGCTGCCCTGGATGCGTCGCACGTTGCGCTCCGCAGGCGCCGGCAGCGGATCCAGCAGCAGCATCTCGGCGGCCATGCTGATCGCCTGCAGCGGATTGCGCAGGTCATGGCCAAGCACGGCGATGAACTGCTCGCGCAGCTTGCCCAGATCGTGCGAGGCGCTGAGCTGGGCATCGCTGCGGACCAGGCGGTCGTCGGCATCGAGTTGCGCGGCGATCAGTTGCGCGAACAATTCCAGCGTCTGCAGCACGTGCGGATCGTCCAGTTTCGCCGGCAGCGGATCGAGCGCGCACAGGGTGCCGAAGAAGCGTCCGTCGCCGCGCACGATCGGCACCGAGATGTAGCTTTCGAAGCCGTACAACGGCGGCAACGGATGGCTGGCGAAGACCGGATCGGTACTGGCCTGGCTGAACACCACCGGCTTGCCGCTCTGGCGGATCTCGTTGCAGAACGTGGCTTCCAGGGCCAGTTCTCCGCCGGGTTGCAGGCCGAACTGGATGTCGTCGTACACCGCGCACGCGGTCCAATTCGACTCGGTGACCCGGGCTACCGCGGCGAAGCGCATGCCGGTGACGTGGGTGACCGTTTTCAGGATGGTGGGCACTGCTTCGATGCGGTTGATCGCCGCGATGTCATGCGCAATCGATTCGCTGCTCGCCGCCTGCACGTCCCCGTCTCCCATGGCACTCCCCCGTCGCAGCAGGGTACTCGGATTCGCGAAGGACGGGGGTCGAAACAAGGCCATGCGGGGGCACAGGCTGGACGGGTTCCTCCCTGTACGAGCCGCGTTATTCGCCGTCCGCGCCGCGATCGGGCAGCGACTGCCCCGGGATCGGCTTGCTCACGTCCACGAAGGAATATTTTGCGCCGGCGCGCAACGCCGCCGCCTGCACTTTCGCATCCAGACCGGCCTCACCCACGAACGTGATCTCGTAACCTTGCAAGGCGACGGGCAGCAACTTGCCCAGTTCCTCCGCCAGCAGTTCGGCCAGGCGCGCGGAGGCCGGCGAACTGAAGTACGCATGCCCAGGTCTGGCGAATTGCATGTGGAAAGACGAAGCAATCACGCTGGAGATCATGGCGCGACGCTTGGAATAATCGGGGTCGCGTTCGGCGGGCAGCAGGTACAGCCGTGGGAAATCCTGCAGGTCGGAAGTCGAGCGCACCATGAGTTCGGTCAGGTACTCCCTCCATGCGTTCTGATCGTCGCTGCCCGGCGCGGATAGCGGCGCTGCGCGCCTGGCCCGGAACGCACGCTCCTCTTCTTCCTGCATCGCCCGCACGCGCGCGGCGCTGGCCAGCGCCTGTTCCCAGGCCGGGCCGCTGGGCGCAGTCACCGCGCCGTCGGCAAGCCGCACCCGGATATCGATGAAGCTGGGTTCTTGCTCGCGCCGTCCCGGACTTTCTTCCTCGGGCACCACTACGTGCAGCAACAAGGTTTCATCGTTGTCGGCAAGGCGATGCTGGTAACCCCAGTGCCGGGAACTGACCGAGCGCGGCAAGGCCTGCACATAGTCCTGCGGCAGGAAGTCGGTCAACGCCATCGATCGCAGCCGCTTGCCGGCCGCGTCGTAGATCACCACCACGTCGTCGCCGAATCCCACCGAATGCCAGTTGTCGAAAGTGACGATGTACTTGCCCTGGTCCGCAACCAGGGCGCTGGTCGGGCTGACGTCGTTGACCAGCGCGTGCTGCCAGACCACTTTCCATTTGCCGTCCGCTTCTTTCCTTTCGAGTTTGCCGCTGGCGGTGGTGGCGGCGTTGCCGGGACGCTGGCCCGCCGATGCCTTGCCGTCCACCTTATCGCGGAAGAAGTCCACCTGGCTGCTCAGTTCGCGCGGCGTGACCGTGAGCCGGGCCTGCTGGTCGGCCGACAGGTACTCGTGCGTGGTGGGAAGCATCCAACTGTCGGCAAAGGCCACGGGAGCAATCAACAACGTCAATGCCAAGGCCGCGCTTGAAAGCCGGCGCAGTGCCAGCCTGCACGCGCCAAGGTCCTGGCTTCCGGTGATTCCCGTTTCCATCTGCTGGTGCATGTCCGGCTCCCTGCTCCGTTTTTGAATCAATCTCCGCCGGATCTTGTCAGGCGCCAATGCGCCAATGCGACGGTGTCCCTGGCTCGTAGCCGAAGATCAGTCTGCGGCCCGTCCATTGTGCCCATCGGGAAACCTGCTAACCGAGCTCCTGGGCAAGCCCGATGAGGATTCCTTCGGGCCCCCGGAGGTAGCAGAGCCGATACGTGTCTCCGTACTGGACCACTTCGCCGACGAGTTCCGCGCCGCGTTTGCCGAGCCGGGCGAGCGTGTCGTCGATGTCCTCCACGGTAAACATGACGCGCAGGTAGCCGAGGGCGTTCACCGGTGCGTTGCGGTGATCGGCGACCACGGGCGGCGCGAGGAACCGGGACAGCTCGAGCCGGCTGTGGCCGTCCGGCGTACGCATCATGGCGATCTCGACGCGCATGCCGCGCAATCCAGTGACGCCCTCCGCCCAGTCTCCTTCGATGGGCGCGCGCCCCTCGAGCTCGAGGCCAAGTTCGATGAAGAACCCGATGGCGGCGTCGATGTCTTCCACCACGATGCCGACATTGTCCATGCGCTTGACCGTCATGATGTTTCCCTGGCGCCTGATGGGTCTCCAGCCGGTGGCTTCGGGGCATTGCCGCCGACCACCAAGGCAACCTTTTTCTCCAGGATCATGCCGACGCCGCGGTGGTTGTCGCGCAAGGTCACGCGCATGGTCCACTCCCCCGGCAGGTCGCCCGCTTCGGCGATGAACTGCAACGAGGGTTTGGCCATGTAGAGGTTTGCCGGGTCGTTCGGGATCGGGCCCTGGTAGCACTCGATGTCCTGCTGGTCCACGCCCTTGCTGCCATCGGGGCGGATGACTTCCAGGTCGCAGGTGACGTCGGCGAGGCGATCGGCATCCAGCAGGGGATTGGAAAAGAAGATCAGTACCTGCAGCTTCCCTCCCAGGCGGACTTCGCTGGCTTCGGTGAAGTGCGGGATGTCTTCCGCTGGCGTGTTCCATTTTTCCTGCCAGTCCGCGTCCGGGGTGACGACCAGCATGCCGGCGAATCCTTCCACGGACTTGGTGGCCGACGTCTCGGCGATCGGATTGCCCTGGCGGTCGTGCCATCCCTGGGCAAATGCGGGAGTCATGCCAGCCAGCAGCAGGACGGCGATGGCAGCAAGAATCTTCATGGACATCCTGTGTCGTTGCTGGAAATCCGACTCTAGAGCGGCATGCAGCAGCGACGCAAGCGCATGCACCGGATTGGCGGAAGCGACCACGGCGCGTGGCACGTCTTCTTACTTGTCCGCGTACTGCGCCTCGCCGTTGCCGAAGGACCAGTTTTCCTTGGCCACTTCGACCAGGCTGATGAAGACGTCTTCGGTGCGCAGTCCCAGGTGCGCGTGCAGGCCGTCGGCGACGGCGCGGTAGAAGGCCTGTTTCATTTCCGTGCTGCGGCCCTGGTTGAGGGTGACCTGGATGATCACGCAGTCGTCGCTGCGTTCGATGCCCAGGTAGGTCCTGTCGATGGACAGGGTGCCGGGCGCATGCGCGTTGAAGATCTGGAAGCGATCGTCCTGCGGCACGTTCAAGGTGTTGCGCATGGCTTCATAGATGACATCGCCGACGGTGGCGAGGTAGGTGTCGGGTTTCCCTTCGAGCAAGTCGATCCTTACCAGGGGCATGCGCGTTTCCTCTGTTATCCCGATGCCGGGCCGGGTGTCAGGTTAGGGCAAACGGGGCCCGATCCGGCTGCTTCCACGGAAGCGCTATCCTGCCGCCGATTGCCGCCCTCGGGGCGACACCTGCCGAGCATGTGATGAAGCAGAGCATCCGCTACGCCGCCACCTCCGACCAGGTCAACCTGGCCTGGACCGAAATCGGGCGCGGCATGCCGCTGGTCAAGGCGGCGACCTGGCTCACCCACCTGCAGTACGACCTGGAGAGTCCGATCTGGGCGCACTGGATCCGCTTCTTCGGCGAACATTTCCACTACATCCGCCATGACGAACGCGGTTGCGGCATGTCCGACTGGAAGATCGAAGGCCTGGCGTTGCCGCAATGGGTCGACGACCTGGAATGCGTGGTCGAGGCCGCCGGCATCGACCGGCCCTTCGCCCTGCTCGGCATCAGCCAGGGCGCGGCCACCGCGATCATGTACGCCGTGCGCCATCCCGAGCGCGTGTCGCACCTGATCCTCTACGGCGGTTATGCGGTCGGCGGCAACAGGAGCGACAACCCGGCCCGGCGCGAGATGTACCAGGCGGTGATGGAAGTGGTGCGCCTGGGCTGGGGCAGCGACAACCCGGCCTTCCGCCAGCTGTTCACTTCGCGCTTCGCCCCGCAGGGCACGCAGGCGCAATTCGACTGGTTCAACGAGCTGTGCCGGCGCACGACCTCGGTGGAGAATGCGAGCGCGCTGCTCGCCGCGCGCGGCAACATCGACGTGCGCGAATACCTGCCGCGGGTGCGCACGCCGACGCTGGTGCTGCACGCCAGCCACGACCAGGTCGCGCCGTTGTCGCAGGGCAAGCTGCTGGCGGCACAGATTCCCGGCGCGACCTTCGTCGAACTCGATTCGCACAACCACGTGCTGCTGGAACACGAACCTGCCTGGCAGCAGTTCCAGCAGACGGTGCTGGAATTCACCGGACAACAGGCACTGGCCGAAGGCGCGATCGCGGACACGCTGACCACGCGCGAACGAATGTTGCTGGGCCTGCTGTGCGAAGGGCACAACAACGCGCAGATCGCGTGGCGCCTGGGCATCGCCGAGAAGACCGTGCGCAACCATTTCTCCAACCTGTATCGCAAGCTGGGCGTGCGCAGCCGCGCCGAAGCGATCGTGCTGGCCCAGCGGCAGCGCCAGCCGGAACGTTGAGCGACCCGGGACATTTGTCCCACGCGGGATCCAGCAACGGACGCAACCGGGACAAGGTTCCCATGGCCGGGGCGTGACCGGCTGCGCAGAATCGGCCTGTCGAGATTCCTCCAAAGCCCCCGTCATTCGAGGTCCGCACCATGTCCCGTTTCCTTGCCCTGCTTTATGGCGCTGTCTGCTATGCGATTTTCCTGGCGACCTTCCTGTACGCCATCGCCTTCGTCGCCGGCATCGGCGTGCCCAAGCACATCGACAACGGCGCTCCCGCGCCTTTCCTCACCGCGCTCGGTATCGACCTTGCGCTGCTCGGCCTGTTCGCGGTCCAGCACAGCGGCATGGCCCGGCCCGCGTTCAAGCGCTGGTGGACCCGGATCGTGCCCGCGCCGATCGAACGCAGCACCTACGTGCTGGTCAGCAGCCTGGTCCTGGCGTTGTTGTTCTGGCAGTGGCGTCCGTTGTCGCCTCTGGTCTGGAATGTCGAAAACGAAATCGCGCGCGCCGTGTTGCATGGACTGTCCGCGCTGGGCTGGTTGCTGCTGCTGTCGAGCACCTTCCTGATCAACCATTTCGACCTGTTCGGTTTGCGCCAGGTCTGGTTCCATGCGCGCCAGCGCAAGGCCATGGACGAACCCTTCGTCACCCGCGCGTTCTACCGCATCGTCCGCCATCCGTTGATGCTGGGTTTCCTGGTCGCGTTCTGGGCCACGCCGACGATGAGCCAGGGCCACCTGCTGTTCGCGCTGATGACCACCGGCTACATCCTGGTCGCGGTGAAGTTCCTGGAGGAACGCGACCTGGTCGCGCTGTACGGCGACACCTATCGCGATTACCAGCGCCGGGTGCCGATGCTGCTGCCGTGGACGAAACGCCGGCCGGTGGAATCGGACGGTACGCGGAAGCCGGTGCAGGCGATCAAGCCGGGTTGATGGTGGGAGCGACGCCCCCCAAAGGGGACTTCCTTCGGGGCGTCAGTCGCGATCCCGGAATCCAAGGCACCTCCATCCTGTTTTCGCGACCGACCTCGCTCCCACAACTGCCAGCCACCTGATGGCGATGTGAAGGATTCATTGCCACGATGTGCATCGAATCGCGCATCGCCGCCACGCCGCCATCACCCTGCAGGGTGGAAAATCGGCGCATGAAGATCTTCGGCAGGGATTTCAGCGACCAGGTGACCATCGAGGCGGACCACGCCTGGATGGAGCGCATGGTCCGGGAGATGCAGCAGCACCTTCCGCGGATGCTGCGGGAGAATCCGCAGCGCAGCGAGTTCTGGAACTGGTTCTGCGGCGAGGCGGAAAGCCTGTTCCGCCACGCCCGCGATGACCAGGACAGGCTTTATTTCCAGGACTTCATCAACAAGACCCTGGAAGACGCGGGCCTGGAAGAACGCTTCCAGCTGACCCGGCATGCCAGCGATCCGATTTGCCTGGAATGCCCCACTCTGGGCGTCGGCGAGCACAGCATCGCCCATCATTGAGGCGCGTCGTCTTGGCAGGGAGAAAACCAACCCGCAGGCGCACCAGTGAAAACCGCCAGCTGGGCTGCAAATGCACGTTGGTAGGCGCGGCGCGCCTGGCCGCGAGCGAGGTAGGCGGAGAGGTTCGGATACTCGTCCAGGATTCCCGAGCTCTTCGACCTGAGCAGCACCGACACCATCAGCAGGTCGCCCGCGCTGAACGCACCGTCGAGCCAGTCGGCATCGCCAAGGCGCCGGGAAAGTTCGCCCAGCCGCTTGCGCACGCGATCGTCGACGGCAGCCAGGCGCTGCGCGTACCAGGCCTCATCGCGCTCCAGCAGGGTCATCATCGAACGCTCGACGATGGGTGGTTCCACCGTGTTGAGCGCGGCGAACATCCAGGCGATCGCGCGCGACCGCGCCTTGGCTTCGTCAGGCAGCAGGCCCACGTGGCGCCCGGCGACATGCAAAATGATCGCTCCCGATTCGAACAGGACCAGGTCGCCTTCCTGGTAGGTCGGGATCTGGCCGAAGGGGTTCTGCGCAAGATGCGCGGGTTGCTTCATTTCGGCGAACGACACCAGGCGCACGTCGTAAGCCTGGCCCGTTTCCTCCAGCGCCCAGCGCACGCGCATGTCGCGCGCCAGGCCCTTTCCCTTGTCGGGCGAGCTTTCGAAGGCGGTGATGGTGGGGATCATGGGAAAGCTCCAGGATGATTGGATGGCGCCAGCGCGCGCGGTCGAGTTTGCGGGAGAGCGTGTTGCCCTGCCTTCACTCGAACGACGAACGGCCGCGGCGCGATTCGACACTACGCGCGACGGAACCAGCCTGAGCTCAATGGGAATGGGCGGAATCGCCTTGGATTCCGCCCCATGGGTTTTGCCGACGCGGGATCAGTGGCCTTCGACTGCGAAAAGGATGTCCGCGAATCCAGCGGTCGTCTTCTCGCGGTTCCAGTCGCGTTGCAGTTCGCAGATCAGCTGCACCCAGCCCACCGGTTGGGCGCCGGCCTGGAGCAGGCGCTGCACGCCAAGCGCGTGCGCTTCGGGCGAGGTGCCGCCGACGCAGTCGATGACCGGATAGACCTCGAAGCCGTCCCTGATGGCGTCGAGCGCGGGATGGACCAGGCAGACCTCGGTCCAGAGTGCGGCCATGATCAGCTTCTTCCGCCCCGTGGCTTTCACCGCCCGCACGAAATCCTCGTCCTCCCAGGCATTGATCGAGGTGCGGTCGATGGGCTCGACGCCGGCCAGCACCTCCGTGATCTGGTGGATGGTCGGCTGGTTGCGACCGGTGTTCACGTTCACCGTGGACAGCACCACCGGCAATTCGTAGAGCTTGCCGATGCGGGCCAGCGCGGTGATGTTGGCGACCAGCTCGCGTTTCGGTCGCGAGGCGATCGACGCGACCTGCACCGGCTGGAAGTCGATGATCACCAGCGCGGCGTTCTGCGGCGTGAGCAGGTGATCGGCGAGTGGATCGCGAACGGTTGCGAAAGACGTCATTGCTTACTCCTTGTTGCCTGTCGATGGATGCTGGAAACGGGTATCGGTCGGGCCGGTTCCGCTGATGTAGACCACGACGGGTTCGGTGCCGGTTCGGGCGAAATGCGGTGCTTCGGCAGGCTCCGTGTAAAAACTTCCGGGCGGCAGGACTTTCAATGCGGAGGAATCGAAGCGGTCGCCGTAGCCGATCGACCAGTGGCCGGAGATGACGACGGCGGAGCGCTGATCACGATGGACATGCGCTTGGATACGCATGTTGGCCGGCACGAAGAGACGGATCGTGTACAGGCCGGGCTGGGTCGGATCTCCGGACAGGACCGTGGTGCGTATTCCCGCCATCCCCGAGGTTCCGGGGCCGGCACCCGTCGCTTCAAGCTTCGATATTTCGTCGGGAGTTATCCGGCGCTGCGACGCATCATCCGCCATGCAGTCCGCGGCAAGTGAAAGCAGGACGCCCGCAATACAGAGTGCAATCGTGCGACGCATGGCTGCCTCCCGCCTACAACTGGGGGTCGATGAACTTGACCACCACGGCGACGGTGGCATCGGGCTGTTCTTCCATCAGCCAGTGTCCGGAGTCCGCGATGACCTCTCCGTGCACGTCGGACGCGGCAAAGCGCATGACGTCGGCCATGGTCGTACCGAACGACTTGTCGCCGCCGATGGCCAACACCGGCATGGTCAGCTTGCCTCCCTGCGCAAGGAAGGCCTGGTTGTCCAGGGCGTCCTGGCGGAACGCGGCGAACTGGGCGAAGCCGGCGTGCATCGCGCCCGGCTGGGCATACAGCGCGGCATAGTGCTGGCGCGAGGCTTCACTGAAGCGGCTCGGGGTGGCGGAGAACTCGTTCCAGAACCGGTCCAGGTAGATGCGTTCGCGTCCGGCGACCAGGCGCTCCGCATCCGGGCCGCCGAACGAGAAATGCCAAAGCAGCGGATTGCGCAGGATCTCGTCCCAGGGGCCGATGCCCGGCAGCGGCGCATCCATCAGCACGAAGCGCGTCACCCGTTGCGGGTACTGCGCGGCGAAGGCATAGCCGACCATGTTGCCGATGTCATGGGTGACCAGAACGGTGCGATCGATCTTCAGCGCATCGAGTACGCCGGCGATGTCCTGGCCCTGCACCTTCTTTTCGTAACCGGACGCAGGACGCGCGGACAGGCCCATGCCGCGCAGGTCGGGAACGATCACCGTGTGGTTCTTTTCAAGCGCCGCCGCAAGCGGTGCCCACATGTCGCCGGTCTCGCCATAGCCATGCAACAGCACCACGGCCGGGCCATGTCCGCCGATGCGGGTGTGGATCGTGGTTCCGTTGCTGGCGATTTCCTGGATGCGGAAATCCCTGGGGAAAGGCTGGACCTGGGCAACCGCCGGTGCGGCAAACAGGAACAGTGCCAGGCAGCCAATCAGTAATCGGGTCATGGAATTTCTCCGGTTGGGGGATACGTGCGTGGTCGCAGCGAGGGAAGGCCCCGTCGCTGCCAGGCAAGGAAGGTGGCAATGGCCATGGGTGCCGCCATGGTTTTCACAGGCGCAGCGATGACGCTTCATTTCGAGACTTCCGCGACCGCTTCGAGAATCACGGCCGTGGTCTCCTTGGGACGCGAAGCAAACGGCACATGGCTGGCCGGCACTTCCCTGGTGCGTGCCTGGATCCGTTGCGCCATGTCGCGCTGCAAGCGCGGCGAAATCATCCGGTCATGTTCGGTCACCAGGTACCACGAGGGACGGTCGCGCCAGGCGGCCTCTGTCACCACCTCGTCGAACGCGCTGGCACGGATCGGCCCCTGCGTGGCCGCCAGCACGTTGGCATTGGCCGCGGGCAGGTCCTGGGCGAAGTAATGCGGAAGCGCGTCCACGGGAAAATGCAGGTAGCCCGCGGAGTCCGCGCGCAGCAAGGACGCGTATTCCGGGGCTGGATAGGGTGCCTGCAGGGCATTCGTGGATTGGTTCCGGTCGGGCGCAAACGCGGCGATGTAGACCAGGGCGCGGACCCGCGCGGAGGCGCCGGCCTGGGTGATGACGGTGCCGCCCCAGGAGTGACCGACCAGGACGATGGGCCCTTCGACCAGTTCCATCGCACGCTGCACGGCGGCGACATCGTCGGCGAGCGAACTCAGGGGATTCTGCACCGACACGACCGGCAGGCCCTCGGCCTGGAGTCGCGCGATGACCTCGTTCCACGACGAGCCGTCCGCCCACGCGCCGTGGACGAGGATGACGGTGATGCCGGGTGGCTTTTGCGACGGGGTGGCCATGGGTTCTCCGGCGAAGCAAAGCGGGTGATGAGCCTGCCGCGCCGGGGCAAGGAAAAATTGCACGGGCTTGCGGGAACTTGTCCGCGCTTGACATCGATCTTCGCCACTGCGGCCTTGTGGCGCGCAGCGGCCGGAACACGCGGCCTGCGTGGCGCGCAGGATCCATTCGCGTTGCGCGATGCTGTCCATCATGTCCGCGAGCGTTCAATGGGCGGCTGCGATGGACCACTCTTCCGGCAACGTGACCGATGTGACCGAGAGGCTTGCCGAAGCACTGCCGGATTTCCTCGCCGACTGGACCCGCGCCAGGCTCTACCTGGTCTGCGGCCACGCGCCGTGGTCGGCCGCATCACCCGGAATGCGGACATTCCAGACTCGCGGGGGGCTTGCTGCGGGCACGCTTCGCAGGATCAACGAATACATCGAAGGCGGGCTCTCGAATCCGATCTCGCTGCATGACCTGGCCGCGATGGCGGGGTTGTCCGACTGTCATTTCGCCCGGGCCTTCAAGCAAAGCACCGGCATGCCGCCGCACCGCTACCTGATGCAGCGCCGGGTCGAACGGGCCGCGATGCTGATCCAGGCAACCCAGCGGCCGCTTTCAGAAATCGCGCTGGAAGTCGGCTGCTGCGACCAGAGCCATTTCAGTCGCCTGGTCGCGCGGGTCACCGGACACACCCCTCGCGAGCTGCGGCGGGAAAGTTTCGAGCCAATCGACCAGCGGGCCCTGCCCGGCGTTGTGGCCTGAAACCGGCAGGACTACAGTGCAGGGGGGGATCCTGCTGCGTAGTTCCGACTTCGAACGGAAGACCCATGCCTGCTCCCCAAGCCGCCAGTTGCAAATGGTCCACGCGCACCCGCATGCCGCGGCTGGCGGGAAGGAGTGCCGGCCCATGAACGCCCAGCATCCGCAGATCCATTACTGGTCGACGCGCGATGTGCCCGAGACGCAGCAGATGGACTACTACGCGTCCGTGCTCGGTTCGGCGGTCGATCCGATGGCCATCACCAAGCGGGTCCTGGGTTCCTTCGGGGCGGATATCGAATCGACCGACCTGGGTCCGATCTCCGTGGTCCATGGACAAGGCCCGGCCCATGACTGCGTCCGTGACCAGCGCGACATCGCCCGGAGCACGGGGCGCAACTTCCACCTGATCATCAATACCGGGTCGGCCTGGCGCGTGGACCATCGCGAACGCCTCGCTCTGCGGCAGGGCGATGGCGTGCTGCTGGACTCGCGATACGGCTACCGGCTGGATTTCCTGGATCCGTTCGAGAACGTGCACCTGAAGCTGTCGGAGGAATGGCTGACGCGGTGGATTCCCGATAGCGATGCGATCGTCGGACGGCCCATTGCATTCGATGGTGCATGGGGCAAGGCGCTGACTGCCTTCGTCTCCCAGCTGACGCCGGACTTCGTGGTGGCCGCGCCCCTGCCCCACGCCGTCATCGCGGACCACGTCGGCGCTTTGTTCGCCTTGTACGCCAACGAACTTTCCGGCATCCGCAGTTCAAAGCCAGCGGCCCGGGCGCTGCGTGACCGGGTCGAGGAAATCATCACCCAGCGCTGTACCGAGTCTTCCCTCGGTGCGCAGGACGTGGCCGATGCCCTGGGCATTTCCACACGGACCGTGCATCGGGGACTCGCCTCCTGCCAGCAGACCTTCGGTGCCTCGCTGATGGCCGCGCGGGTGCAACTGGCCACGCGGATGCTGGAGTCACCGTTGTTCCGGCGCCTGACCACCGGCGAAATCGGCCGCCGCGCGGGTTTCTCCGACCCTTCCCATTTCGCCCGGGTCTATCGACGCTTCTGCGGACGCACGCCGGTGCAGGCACGCAGTACGTAGGCCCGGCATGCCCCGCAGGATGGGTGGACCAGCTTCGCTGTTGAAAGCCGCTTCGCTCGACCCATCCTGCGCGGGCTCAATGATCGTCGGCTTCCGAAAGGGTCCAGCCGAGTGCGAGCAGCGACATTGCGGCCATCGTCGACAGCACGATGAGGGTCGAACCGGACCATTCGCCGACCCGCCAGCCATGCCACGCCGCGTTCCACAGCGGTGAGGCGAACAGGCTCAGCGCGCACAGGACGGCTCCCACCAGGACTCCCACCGCGAGTGGCAATACCGACCGCAGGCGGCGGGGCGGCAGTTGCTGCATCACGCGATCGGAAAAACCGGCGTCGGCTGTGGGACCGTCGAAGGACTGCCGGAGCAGCGCGTCGATGTCGTCGTCGTGTATGGGATTCATGGAAATCGCTCCTCGCCGGCGGCGTCATGCCACGCCGACAGCCATGTCTTGAGTTTTGCCTTGCCACGCGTGGCGTGGGTCTTTACCGTGCCCAGCGGCATCGCCAGGACATACGCGGCTTCTTCGTGACTCAGCCCCAGTTGCACGCAGTGCAGCAGCACGGCCTGTTCCGCAGCGGACAGATGGCGCATGGCGCGGGCCAGGTCCAGCCGCAGATCCATCGCGTTCGCGGGCGAAGGCAAGTGCTCCATCCCGTCGTCCTGCGCATGTTGGGCTGCCCACGACTTCGTGCGGCACACCTGCAGGAAGCAGGAGTATGCGATGCGGTGCAACCACGTCGAAAAACGCGCTTCGCTGCGGAACTGGTCGAGCTTGCGCCATGCGAGCAGGAACGTTTCCTGCGCCAGGTCGTCGGCCGCCGCCTCGTCGCCGTGCAGGAGGCGGCACAACTGCGCGCGCACCATGCCCTGGTGGCGGCGCACCAGTTGCTCGAACGCACGGCGGTCGTCGCCCAGCAGGGCACGCGCCACCAGTGACTGGTCGATGCGCGCCTCGTCGGCGCTCTCAGCCACGCACGTCTCCGCGCCGGTTCAACCACCAGCTGGCCAGGTAACCCAGGCCCGTCATCAGCGGCAACAGGCCCAGGCCCCACAACTCGTGGAGGCTGTGTCCGTCGCCGAGCTGGCCCGGCAAGGCGAGCAGCGTGAGCATCACCCCGATGCCGCCACTGATGAGGACCAGCGCGCGACGCCGTTCGGAATAGGCGATCTGCGGCTCGACCAGCAATTGCTGTGGAAGCTCCACGCCCTTGTCGGCGAGTTGCAGCAGGGTGCGGTAACGCTCCTGCGTCTGCCGGTAACGGTAGCGCAGGACCATCAGCACGATCAGTACCGGGGCGGCCATCAGGACCGCGGGAATCAACAGAAGAAAAGAATCCATCGTTTTGCTCCAGAAAAGTCGTCGGAATTACGGGGTCTGCCGTCGTCCCGGTGAAAGCCGGGATGACGCGCAAGGTCAATCAGAGGTGCCCTGGCGTGGTTGATAGGAGGTCTTTCGAGCCTCGGGTTCCGTGCTTCCGGCAGCGAGCAGGTCGGCGATGCGCTCTGCCAGCATCCACGTTTCCGAAGGTCCCTGGTTGCTCGTCATCGCGACCGCCGCGTTGGCGTTCCAGACCATCTGCAGGTTCGCCGTCGTGCCTTCGATGCCGCCAGTGTGGCCGCGAACAGGACTGCCGTGCGACAGACGATCGCCGAAGCCGGCGGCCTCGCCCCCGGGGCCGGCCGGCACTTCATCGGCGAACATCTTCGCAAGCGTGGCCGGTTCGACCAGCCTGCCATTGCGCAGGGCATCGGCGAAAAGCAGCAGGTCGGCATTGTTGGAGTAGCCGCCGCCCGCCGGTCCGCCCTTGAACTGGATTTTCGACCCGTCCATCTTCCAGGTACTCGAGAACATCCCGTCGCGGTAATAGCCGACGGCCAGCTCCGGCGTGATCGCGTCCAGGCGGTCGAAGCCGCTGGCGTGCATTCCGGCAGGCGCGAACACATGCTGCTGGAGGTAGCCGTCGTAGTCC
>JBOHXX010000026.1:0-17979 GCA_050737675.1 Pseudoxanthomonas sp. | reverse complement strand
GCCTTAGACGGCCTGGCGCAATATCCGCCCTCTATTTAATTGAGCAGCCACCTGACCTTCGGTCAGAGGCGGTCTTTTTTACAGCGTCGGAAAACTCCTTTTACAGTGTCAGATAACTCCGCTGGGGACCCCTTGCTTTGGGGCTGTTACGTCCTGTTCTCAGGACCGCCCTTTAGGGCATGACAAAACTCCGCAGCCCTCGCGCGCGTAGTTACGTCCAAAAACCCCGGGCGCGGTCTAATTCACTCTGTTTTAGACCGCGCCCTTGGTTATCCAATGGTTTGTTTAACCGGAGCTTGGCGACTGCCGGCCGTACGCCCCTCGCACTAGATCCCACTACTTTGCTGACCTAATAGAGCCTGCAATGTGTCCCTCTTAGCGGCCATCGGCAGCCCTTATGAGGGGGTTGCCACGTCGAGGCCCGGAATTGCCTCTGAGGCTGTCACCTTGCGCCTGCAAGCGCGCCTCTAGGGCATTGGCTACTTCCACCACCGATTCATCGCCCTGCGCTTCTGCGAGCTGCCTGACGGTCTGGAGCTGAGCTGGCAGCGCGCCGATGGGAACGGTCGTTGACCTGGCCAGCCAGTTGACGAATGCCGGGTTGGTAAAGGCGCGCGCCAAGACGTTCGCGCCCACCCCGCCAGCAGCCAGGCCACCGAAGGTGCCTACTTGCCCCGTGCCAAGAGATCCAAGCAGCGAGATTGCATAGCCGTATGCAGCGGCGCGATTAGCGGTGCCCGACGGATTGGCAAACACTCGGGAACCGCTGCGGATGTTCTCTGCCACTTGGGCGACCTGATCCATGCTCGCCGCGAACTGCTGGCCGTGCCGGTCGAACAGGGCCCGCTTTGCTTCGGCGCTGACGTTGTTCCAGTTGGTCAGGAAGGTCTGCGAGCTAAAGGCACCGCCAGCTGCATCCTGCATGCCGGGATTGGCCAGGCCCATGCGCTTGATGACCGCACCCGTGATTGCGCGCTGCCCCTCTTTCGGAAGCGACTGCATCACGGCCCGAAGAGTAGTGCCGCCGTCCTTTGTTCCGGACATGACCGCGTTGTAGATCTTCTCCGGTCCCCCGTTGCGGTCCACGACCCGCTCCAGTTGCTCCAGCCGCTCAGCAGATGCCCTGAAGTAGGCATTAGCCCGCCGCACTGCCTGCATGGCCTCCGGACCTCGCTGGCGTGCCGCATCCTCCATGTCCTGGGAGAGTGCTGCATACAGGCGCTTGTACTGCGCCGTGGGTCGGTCTGCGGACAGGGCGAAGTCGGATAGCTCCTCGCCAATGCGAGAACGGATGCTCTTGACGGCCTCGTAGGGAATTCCTGCCCCACCTCCGGCCTTCAGGTCTGTAGCTAGGTCGTCGGCCAACTGCGCAATGCGCGGATTGATGAGCGAACCGCTTGTGGCTTTTGCGCCCGGGGTTGGCGTGGTCAGGGCGGCGAGTGTCTGCTGGGTCCGCGTCATGGGAACGGTGGTGGTAGCCGGAATCAGCCTATCCACGTTCCAGTACAGAGCCTTCCGGGTTGCGCTGATGTTCTTGGACGCAGTATCTACTCCGCGCTCTACCGCCCTGCCCGCACGCTCGGCACTGGCGTTGGGGAACAAGCGATCCGCCTGGGCCCGCAATCCGCTGCCGATGCTATCTGCCTGTTGCTCGGCGAACTTGCCCATTACTCGCGTGCTGGTCGGCGCACCCGCTAGCAAGCTCTCGGCACCCTGCAGCCGCCTGTTGCCTGCCGCCTGACCTACCGATGGCGTGGCACCCGTAGCGCGGAATGCAGCGATGTTGTCCTGCATGGTTTCGCCGGACGCTCCCCGCATCAGACCGCGAAGGGTTGCCGCGCCGCCGGAGGTGGCTGCAGCGGGAGACAATCCGCCAAACAGTCCAGCGAGGGTCTGGGCGCCCGCTCCGCCACCGCCCTCGCGAGTCGCCGCCGCTGCACCCGTACCCGTGGCGGTACTCACTACCTGCAGCTTGGGTTGTGCCGTCAATAGTTCAGCCAAGCGGCTGCGAACAGTGGGCACTGCGGAAGAGATTACGGTGCGGCCGGTATTTAGCAGTCCGCCGAGCCCAAGCGTCAGGCCGGTTCCGGTCAACGCCTCGCCCATGTCGCCCTTGATTCGGTCGCCAGCGGTCTGCGCTTTCGGCAGGTTCATCCTGTCGGCCAGTGCTGCGGCGGAGTCTCGATAGCTCGGCGTTGGCGCAACACCTTGGCCAGTGATTAGCTCGCTCATTGTCGGCGTATGCAGTGCGCGCCGCGCAGGGTCCACTATGTAGTGATTAAACGCATCACCGCCGATGGCGCCCAGCAGTCCGCCAGCACCCTGCAACGCAGACCGGACACTGAAAGCAGCATCGCGGCCAGCGCCGTATTTCCAGCCGTCAGGTGCGTAATCAGCGGGCGATCCTTCGGTAGAATCGACCGTCTTGGTTACGCCCGAGAAATCAGGGCGAGAGGTCACGCCGGGCAGATCGGTGATCGGCGCATCATCCCACTGCACATCATTGGGGTTAATGCCGCCCGCAGGCGCACCTTGCGGCTCGTCGTCCCATTGAACCTGTGATACATCAATTTGTGACTCACGATGATGGGCCTGCAGCGCTTGCTCCATTACTTCTCGCGAGGTGCCTGCAGGAAACTCCGCCACTTGCCCGCCGTGCAGATCCACCTCTATCGGTTGGCCCTCAACACCACCGGGCGTTTGGTACTGCGTCCAGGGACCTGGCTGGCCGGCGGATTTGGATTTGCGGGGTGCTTGCTGGGCGTTCTGCTGGGCGTACGCGAGAACTTGTTCCTGCGTTGCCCCTTCGGGCGCGGTGACTTCGTACGAGCCGCCGTCTGGGCCGGTAATGCGGTAGGTGGGCATCTTCATTCCTTCCTTGGTTTGATAAAAAAAATCCAACCATCCCCGGCTGGATAGCCGACCTGCAGAGGTCGGCGTGTTGAACCCTTGCTTATGCCTGCCTCGTGAACTGCCTGCCGAACTGCGGCTTCTGCGGGCCTTGCAGGAACGACGCGAGTTGCCAGCCGCCCACCATGTCCTGCGCGGCCTGCCCCTCGGCGAGCACATGACTGCCAGCGCTGGAACCGCTGCGGCCATCACGACGCGGGCCATTGCTTACCAGTCCTGCCAATTGCGTTGGGTCGGACTGTTGCGGCGCGGTGTAGTTGCTGTCTCCGCCCGTCTCCGGCTGCCAGCCTTGCGGCAAGTCAACGCCATTGATTGGCGCGAAGTCAGCGCTTGGCATGTAGGGCAAGCCCGACTGCGGCTTGATGCCTTGGCTGTATTGGTTTTGCAGCCAGCCACGACCCGCAGTGTTCGCATCCCATGCCGGAGTGCCGCCCGTGCGGACGCGTGCGTAGTCAGCCACTTGCCCGGCGACCGGGTTTGCGGCCTGAATAATCCCGGTCAGTATTCCCTTACCTACCTCGGCGCCACTGTATTGGCCCGAATACCGGTTGTAAGGCGTCCCGGGCAGCACAGCATTGACTGCGCGCCCAAAGAAGTTACGTACGCCACTCGGCCTAGCCATCCTTAGTCACCGCTCAAAGTAAGACCACGAGCTTGTTGCTCTTGGCGAGGTTGTCGTTAGCCAACGCCGGCTAGCGAGTGTCCAACCATCCACGGCTGGATAAAGGTGCCGCCCATTGACCGGGGCGCGCGGCAGGAATCGGCCGGGGGGCGATGTTCCTACTAAATAGTTTAGTAATTCGAGGGTGTAAGTTTGTCCCGATAGCAATAGCATGAGCGCACTTCGCTAACCTCACTTCATAGATGGTGCTATGGCTAAGAAGCTGCTCGTTCCCACGCTCAATCTCGACGAACTGACCGACAACCTAGATGATGGACTCCAGGAGATCAGTGATTTAGTGGGCGTAGCCCTGCGCGCAGCTCTACGCTACAACGAAGGCGGCCAACTCAATGTCGATCTTCAGACGGGATACTCAGTAGCGAATCTAGGCCGATCTAACGCCGAAACCAAAACACTATTTAATAGATGGGCCATCACCTGCGGATTTCGAGACGCACTCGAGCACGTTTCGCACCTGCTCGAAAGAATGCATGACGTGATCCTAATCTGGGATCGATTACCCCAGGCAGAAGCAGAGACAAGGAGAAAGGCCTTCCACAGGATGGGCTTGCCAACAAAGCTATCAAGGCTGGCGGATAATGAAGGCTTGGCATTTGGGGAACGGCCGCTCAAGGAAGTTCTGGGAATCAACGCTCTTCGCAACTGCTTCGTACATAGGCGCGGCCTGATAACCGAATTAGAGATTCCGGCTGGACATGATTCACTTGCCCTAAGCTGGCGCACATTGGCGCTGTTCGTGAAGCGCAACGATGAATTTGTTCGTTGCCGGGCCAATGAAGGCTTTCCCGAGGAGGCGGAGCTATTTGCTCGTGTTGTTCCTGTAAACCGAGTGTTTACCTTGGGCGAAGCAGTGGTCTTGTCGCCGCAAGAGTTTGCTGACTTGTGCTGGACCCTGCACAACTTCGCGCTTCACGCCTTACACGCCCTACGTGACATGGGTCGAGGCAAAGGACTCAGAATGCACACCCGGTCGAAACACTGGCGGCATGAGCGAGACTAACCGGTCGAAGCTCAGCCGTTCTCTTCATCTGCCCGCCTATGCTGTGACCTTGCCGGTCAAACAAGACCACCACCGTTCCTGTATCTGAATACCGACCCCCAGCAGGCGCCGCCAAGCGTGTCGTTTCCGGGTTGGTGCAAAGTTCAATGGAATCAAGTCAACGCCGTCGAACAATGTCGGCTGAAGGAGCGCCAGTTCTGCAGCCGCCTTCATTCTTTTCCGCAGCGTGCCCAAGCCCATCCATAAGTCTGCCGCCAGCGCACGTACATCCCAGTCGGTGCGAATCAGGAGTATCACGAACGCGGCTGCTTGCGAGTAGCTGCGTTGAACGGCTTCCAGCATCTCCCCAGCCTCTTCCTCGGCCATTCGCTGCTTATGGGGGTCTGTGCTATCTGGAGCTAGCAGCATTCGTGAAAGGCGGGCGCCAGCGCCTCCCTCGGCCTCGTCATCCCAGCCGGTATCGAGCTTGATGGCGTGCCGGACGGACTTATCCGCAAAATTGACGAATCGATTATTCATCCAGGCAAGCAAACGGTCCTGGTCTAGTCGGTCGGCAAAGTTGAACGGTCTATTGAGCTTTGCCTCAATCTCTTGGGCCAGGAGCCAAGCTTCTGACGAAAGGTCCTCCGGAGTCATCTCCCCCTGTGTACGTGCAGCGATTCTTCGCAGGTCACTTCGCCGGTCTTGCAGGAACATTCCAAATCGATGCACTCGCAACCCCAATGTGATTGGCGGGGCGAGTATGCCTGCAATTCGAAACGGAATTGCGTGTGTTTACAAACGGAATTCCGAATTAATTGACCGACTAAACGCAATGTTTACCCGATGACTAAAGAACGTAACGGAGTGTTACGGAAAGTCAACTTTCTGTTGACTATGTGTCAATCCGAGGCACTGACAGTTCTTAAATGGCCAACCTACTCACGGCTCCCCGCAGGTCGCCTAAACAGGCGGTCGAACGCAACTTCAGCGCATTCACGAACCTCATGCGAGCTGCCTTTTAGCGTGTGTACGACCACTGCCCAGGAATGGTCTCTGCACAAGCCTTCGTCAATATTCGCACCGCTGGCACCGCCTGCGTGCAGTTTCAAACATTGGGGCCAGTGCTGCTGATGGAACAACTTGGCGCCGTTTCGCTCTTTCTCATACCGAAGCTTGCTGGCGTCGAAGTCCCGGTTGTACCGGCTGTTAAACAAGTGACTGGTCAGGCGCTGACGTGGCGAGTAGGCAACCCCTCGATAGATGGCCTGCATCGCACCTCTACGCAAAGTACATTCGTTGCCGGCTACGGGATACGTACTCAGAATGATGTAGAAAGCTGGGGTGGAACCCGCCGCCTGCAAATCTTCTGGAATGCGCACTGGGTCAATAAGGCGAACAAGGGGGCCAGCGTCAGGGAAAGCGTCCGGTACCTCGTAGTCCCCATAGATGCCGGATAGTGCTGACGCGAGTGTCGCGGTCACTCGCTCAAGAGCCACATGCTTCGCTTCGTCGATTTCTCGCTTAAGAGATACTGGGTCGAACATGGTCGCCTTGGGCATTCGGTTTTTCGCGTGAGAGTCAGGCCAGCAAAGAGGCCACTGATTGCGTCGCCACTGCCGCAGCCGCGAGAATCGCGCCCACAGAGTTCCACTTTGATTGAGCCGCTAACGTTTCTCTCATCTCCCAGCCTTCAAAGGTCATGCCTGAAAGGTCCGGGGACAAGCCCGACTTCTGCGCGTCTCGGCGCCTGATTTCTAATGCATTCTCACGCGATACCTTGACCTGACTCGCATATAGCCAAGCTGCAGCAGAACTCAGGCCGGCAGCTATGGACAGAACCTGCAATATCGTTAGAACCACGGGATTTCCCCTTTATCCGAAATGCGGACCGATACCACATGCTAGTTGGTCGCCGCTCTTAGCCACAAGCTGCTTGGAACAAGCTCTCTGCCTCACTGAGTCGCCGCGCATACATCCGTACGGCCTGGCCACGGAGATCCCGGTATGTCTTGCTTCTGACGCCCAGCTGCTTTGCCCTGGCGTTGACGTCAAGCCCCGCCCTCCGTTGCCACAGGTAGTCCAGCGCGTCACGGGCTGCCGATTGCATTACTCGTAACGACAAAGTAACGCTCGCAGCGTTACCCGACGCTTGGAGGTAGTTGCAGGCATAGGACAGGATGGTCGGGAGTGCTTGCAAGTCTTGGGCATGGAAGAGAAGCAATAGATGCGGGCGAATGTCGTGTTTGCTGGTCGCCATGAAGGAGAGCATTCCGGCCTCTCGCCACAGGCTAGACGTGAGCAGGACAATCTCAGCCCTCGCATACGCAGCCTCACTGTTGAACCTGTGATTTGTGGCTCGGAGCACACCGTCCGAACCGCGCCAGCTAGCTCCCATCTTGTAGACGTTCAGGCCTTCCGTTGGCCGGTGCTGTTCCTCTTCAGATGACACCGTGCAGCAGCCGTAGCCGTCCAGGTCGTCCCCACTCCGCATGGCACGGTCGTAGTCTGATTCTGAGTCTGCCCAGACGGCGGCTCGCGACCGGCCTTTGAGGGCCGTCGCGTCCGCCTCTCCATATTTCCCTGAAGGACGGAACGAAGTTGTTGGGCCAGTCCACTGGGTAAGCTTGGCTAAGCTCATCCCTCGTCATCCAGATAGGGAATGAACCTGTCGTGGTAGACGTGGATTGTTCCGTGCTGGTATCGAACCCGCAGGAGACCCCTACAATCGCATTGGCCATCAGAACGACTGGAGCAATAGGGCGTGTGGTGCCAATTGAACTGAAGCACCCTCATTCCATCGGTAGCATCCTTAGCCACACTGAGGCGATAGTTCTGCTCGGTTAGTTTCTCGTGCTCATTACGGAACTCCATGAGAAACCTCCCCATGGAGTATCAATACCGTCGTCCTCAGCGGCCTAAAAGGTCGCCCTGTACTTGGTAAATATTTATAAGGGTACGGTAGGCGGGGAAACGAACACCTAAAAGAGGGGCCTACAAGTACGCCTGGCGGGCAAGCTACGTTAAGTTGACACGGCTGGCGGGCTAACTCATCCATGACTAACCCGCCTAGCGGGGAGACTTGCCCCGTCTGGCGTACCAAGGATTTTTTTTCCGACCTTGGGTTCGGGCTTCTCAAACATCTGACGCGGCTCCTTCCATGAGTTGGTCGCTCCCAAGGAAGGCCCAACATCCAATGGCCTCTTCGCTATCTCATGGACAGGCCACCAAGTCAGTGCGTGGTAATTGGGTGCGTTCCTGCCGCCCTGTTTCGTACGCGATATGACTTGGTAGTGTTCGCATTCCAAAACCGCGTTGTTGAGCGTTTCCTTGGACTTCCACCCCTGTTCTTTGAGCAGGGACCAGCCCGCCCATAGATAGCCGTTGTTGAATCCGGTGTATTGCCTTCCGAGGTCCAACACCAGCTTTAGCCCATAGGGACTAAGCCTGGTGAAGTTCTCGTGCTTGAGCAGGCTTACAGGGATGATGAAGGCAGAGCCTCCGTCCACGTGCGCCCATTGGTTCTTTTTTCTGTCGCTCTTAGCCATATCGACCCCCCGGCCTTAGCTCTTTCTCTTGCTGGGCGGTTTAGGCCTCACTTTCGTTACGACATGCCCCCACGTCTTTCGAGCGCGGACTAGGCGAATCGTCTTCTGACAAACCCCAAATCGTTTGGCCAGCTCTGCAGTTGATGCAGATGACCGGCGAATACTGCGGACCTTTGCTGGGGTAAGTTTTGCGTTGGCAACCTGCTCACCTCGCGGGCGATTGCCCCGGGCGCACGTCATTGCGTAGTTTTCTTTTGGCGTGAGTAGTTGCAGATTTGCGATGCGGTTGTCCGAACGCTTGGCGTTCATATGGTCCACATGCATGCCGGCCGGGATAGCACCATTGACCGCTTCCCAAATAACCCTGTGGGCGTACCAAGTTCGTGGCGGTGATTTAGAGGGTCCACAGCGGACATACCCGTCAGCGCAAACCGTACCGACCAACAATCCGGAGCGGCCGTATACCTGCCCCCTGCTCGGGTCCACACAGTAACCAGACTGGATGTGGAGAATCAGGTCTTTGATGACCTCCGCCCTGAGCGAAACACCGAACCCAATGCCATCGCGTGGCACTGGGTACGGAACCACCGACATGGGAAACAGCAACGGCCGCCCCCGTGGTCGCCCTCGCCCGCTAGATTTGGAGTCACGGCGGCCAAATGGATTGGCTACCGAAGCACAGCGGTTCACGCTTCACCGCCATGGGCCTGCCCTGCAGCCGCCTCAATGAATTTACGAATGTCCGCAATTGACCAAGCAGAGATGTTCGGGCCTAGCGCGTGGGTCGGTTTTGGATAGCGACCAGAACGAACCCCAGCGAACCAAGTGGCCTTGCTGACCGGAATCAGCCCTGGGTGAGCTGGCTTATCGCCCTTTGCGGGGATGTTGACGATTTGGGCGACGCGGAGGAATCCGGCCTCCGGAAGCGATGTAAAGGCGCTCATTGGTGCACCTCCGCCACGGTGGTAGCGGCTACCCCATTGGATGGCCCTGTAATGTCGTCTCCGACGCCTTCTGAGCCAGTTCTGCCCCAGCACCCTCGCGGGTCAATGGTCCACCCTCTGGAATCCATCTCCGTCGTGCTCAAGCAGTGACGCTGGCTCGGAGTTTCTGAACCTTCGAAAGCGCCCACCCTGTGGCGGTCAAATACGGTCGTGGAGTTAAAGAATTCTCCGCACGCCGTGCATTGGCAACGGCCAAACTTCAGTTCGGGGCCGCTCATGCTGTCACCTGGGCTACAGGAGCCTGCGCGTGCTTATCTATCCAGCGGTCGAACCCATCGGCATCTACGTAGACGCGTCTACCTACCCTAACCAGGGCACTGGAGAGGCCGTTGCTGCCGGCGTTGAAAATCCAGTTCCGGAGCTGGTATTCGGTGAATGGGGTGGTGGCTGCAAACTGGGCCACCGTTAGAAGATTTCGTCTCATTATTTGTCCTCACAAGCCGCCGTTGGTGGGGCTTGTTGAGGACAATTCTTGGGATTTGGCGTCGTCTAAAATAGACGCAGAGATATGCGGGTACTGGGAAAAAATGGGCGCGGACTACTAGCGAAACCCAAGCGCAGTAAGGCTCTCAATCCTCGCGGGTACTCTTCCCGCTGCGTGGTCCCTTGGGCAAGTTCTCGGCCCTAAGCACTGTGTCAATTACCTCAGCGGTCCGGTTGGCGACGCCCCTTTCCTCAAGCCATTCCACGATTACCTTCTTGGTAGCCGCCGTATCCGGCTCGTTCGGGTCGTAGTTCTTCCAGAAGCGCTCTGCGCAAGCTTTCATCTCGCGGAGCAGCTTGGTCTCATAGTCACCCCATGGCCACTTTCCAGAGGTCGGCGCTGGTTCTTCCCCTCCCTGGTCAAAGTATTTACTTATTGCGCGCTCGACATGCCATCTGGATACCCACGCGCTTTTGTCATCCACATAGAAGGCATTTCCTACTTCAGGAATGTCTATCCAGGCTTTCATGTCGAGCGCTTCGGACAGCGGATGCTCGTTGTAAGTCAGCGTCTGTCTGTGCCCGTCGCGCTTGTGAGCTTCCCTATACCAAACGTACCTGACGACCGCCTTTTCCGTTGTAAGCAGGAAGCTTGCCTGTGGCAAGGAGATTGGAAAGTGTCCAGTCAGGCGAGTGACCTTCATTGCAAGCCGCTCGTCAGCGTTAGGCGTCGCATACTGCCCCAACTCAGCCACCCGCACGGGCTGGGCAGCGCACCTGATGAATATCATCAGCCCACGACTTAGCCCGACCTCGACAAATGCATCTCGGTTGCCTTCAAAGTATTGGCTGACCGCATCGGACACTCTCAACCACGAAGTCTTAATCATTTTGGGCCAGCTCCCTGCTTGTTTGTTCTAGGCCCTTTGGGGAAGTTCTCAGGACGCAGAAGTGTGGCGATTACTGACGATTCCATTTCATACCCCTACATCATTGTTTTGCGCCAGCGTCCATCTCGGCACCAACGGGAACTCGAAGATTATCGCGGCTCGCTTGACCCTAAAGATACATGGCGCCGAGAGGGCAATAATCAGAGCTGCCATTAGACGTCTTCCCCGGCGCTGAAATGCTCGGCCTGGGCTTTCGTGATGAACTCGCGCTCCTTTGCATCCGGCACAGCGATAGCCCCGAACTTCACCAGCCGCGCCATCGTGTCGCCAAAGTCGGCCATTACTTGGGTGGGGTACTCTCTGGCCCCTTCGTCTTGCTCTGTTGAATCCCATTCCACCCGCCAACCACCGTAGCGAACCACAAGCGAGATGGCGTTTAGCTGTTCTACCGCAAGAGCTAATGCCTTGTCGGGGCGATTGGAAGCGATAGGCGGGCTCAGGGCCTCAGCTACGGCCCAGCGATACGAACAAGGGCCTTCGCCGAAGTGGTCGGTTGCTATGCCCCATCTGCTACGCACATAAAACTGTAGAGGCACCGCTACTTCGCCAGTCTCCCAGCGGTCGAAAATCTCGTTGTGGTCTTCGTGGTGGCGGGGCGCCTTGCCCCGCTCTATCGCCGCTAGTGCAATGCGCATAAGGCGAGCCCCTTCCGGGTCCATGCGTTCCGCAACCACCTGGACTCTGCGTGCCGCAATGCGCGGATCTACAGTGTTTGCCGGACGCCTGCCGCGACGTTTGGGCGGCGGATTGCTGTTAGGGAATTTCAGCACTTGGGCGGCCATCAGCTTTGGCCTCCCTGCAGCTCAGCGTCGAAACCCAATGCTGCCGCCAAGTCGCCAAGCCTGTAATAAATTACCTCGCCGAGTGCGTGCACCGTCTCCGGCGCACAGTTGGCGACGCCTCCGCACATGACCACATCGGCGAGTGCCCTCGCGGCCCTCAGATGGGCTTCTATCGCGTTGCGCTCATCAAATGACAGGGAAGCTAGCGGGTTAGTGTTCTTACCCATGGGACACCCCCTCGCCACTCTGCGTAGGTGATGCGGAGACCTGATTGGCCACCCACATGCAGCGGGCAATCACAGCCCTAGTGAGTTCGGATTCCGCCTGAGAGTAAGTAAGCAGGCTCAAAGCTGCGTCGGCTACGTCCTCTAGTGCTTCCGGGGCGCACTGAGCACTCGTCACTAGCTCCTCGGTCGTACGGGTTGCCGTGTAAGCAACAATTCGACGGGTAATGTCCCTTTCGGCGCACGATTCGACCGAAATATTTTCCTTGACTTGGATTTTAGAAAGTAACGGGACAAACGCGGGTTCAGCTACAATTTGCATTGCCATGGTCGTTCCTCGCTTGAACGGTTGTGGAAGGCGGGCCGGGTGTTGACGCACTCGGTTCCGCCGCTTTTATGCGGCATTGCTGGCGTGGTTGAGGGCTCCTCCTTCGTTAGCTGGCCTTTTTCCGGCGGATGGGAACAACTTTATCGGGCGACACCTTTAGGTTCTCCAGGTAGTCCGCCCAAGCCTGCATCATGTCGTGGCGTTCCTGCATGTAGCTGGCGCGGTTGTAAGCAGCACGAACCTTGTTGCGCTCCATATGCGCAAGCTGGCGCTCGATTACGTCTGGACTCCAGCCCATTTCGTTGAGGCGGGTCGATGCCATCGCACGAAAGCCATGGCCGGTCATTTCCTCTTTTTCATACCCAAGCAGGCGAAGGGCCTTGTTCACGGCTCCGTCGCTCATAGGCTTGTCGTCAGACCGAGCACCCGGGAATGCAAACCGCTGTGAACCAGTCAGTTCGCGCAGCTCTTCCAGGATGGCCAGTGCCTGCGTGGAAAGAGGAACAATGTGCTCCTGCTTCATCTTCATGCGGGCAGCGGGAATTCGCCATTCGCCCGTGTTCAAGTTGATTTCTGTCCACTCCATTGCCCGTAGCTCGCCAGGCCGCACAAACAACAACGGAGCTAGCCTCAGCGCGGCCCGCGTGGTCGGCTTGCCGTCGTATCGGTCCAGCGCGCGCAAGAGCTTCGACATGAGCTGCGGGTCGGTGATTGCGGCTCGTGAGGTGCGGGGTATCGGACCAAGCGCACCTTTGATATCTGCAGTTGGGTCGCGGTCGGCTCGGCCGGTGGCGATGGCATAGCGGAAAACATGGCTGATGCGCTGGCCCATCCGGTGCGCCGTCTCCATCGTCCCAGCGGCCTCCACAGGCCGCAGGAGTGCCAGCACGTCAGGGGCCGTTATGTCTTTGATGGGACGCAGCTGAAAGGCCGCAGGAATGAGTGGCTTCTGGCGAGTCTTCCTGCCTTCGGGCTTCGGATTTGGCAGCCCAAGATGGCGCCGAGCCTTCTTCTTTGTGGCCTCGCTGCTGCCCGCCATCTTCTTATCGAACCATTCCTGGGCAATGCCGCCGAAGGTGTTCCCGGCCGCCGCCAGCTTGCCGGCCTTCTCAGCCTTTCGGGCGGCTGCAGGCGCAACGCCCGTCCTAAGCACAGCGCGCGACTCAATCAGCTTCTCTCGGGCTTGGGCCAGCGAAACCTCTGGGTAGCTCCCCAGGCTGACCATGGAGGCTTTGGCCCCTAGACGGTACCGGTAGCGCCAGAGCTTGCTCCCGGCCGGCGTGACCTCAAGGGACAAGCCCTTGCCGTCAGCGACCCGGTAAATCGAGTCCCGTGGCTTCAGGTTCTTTACCTTGATATCGGTCAGCGGCATGCGGCCCCCTAGCCTGCAACCGGACAATAGCGCCCTTACTCACCAATCTACTCGCATATGTGAGTAGATGCAACTGGCTCGGGCTGGAGCGGATTGGACTGTCCGCCGCCTATTTCGGCCTATTTTAGAGGTGTATCTGAGGGGTTCTGGACTGGCTTGGACCGGGTTAGAGGCCAGTTAGGGGCCAACTTCGGGCGCCAAGATTTGCAAGTGCCGGGGCCGCGAGCGATCGCGGCCTTTGCCGTTCCTGGACCAGGCCAGGCACGATGCAGTGTCATGTAACGGCTGCGGCGCCCCAAGCTGGCTGGCTAATTAGGCATCGGCATAGTGACGCGGCGTGCGCTTCAGGCCGCTGAGCAGTTGATAGGGGCTACCGCCGCATTGCGCGGCAACTTCGCCGACGCGCACCTGCCGGCCCCACAACTCGACACAGCTGCCGAGCCCCGCCACGGGATGATCGGTGAGATCCACCGTGAGCATGTCCATCGATACCCGACCGATCAACCGGCCGGCACGGCCGTCGATGGCGACCGTGGTTCCGCTGGGCGCATTCTGCGGATAGCCGTCGGCATAGCCCATCGCGACCACGCCGACGCGGGTCGGACCTGCGGTGACGAAGCGGCCGCCATAGCCGATGGGCTCGCCCGCCGGCAGTTCGCGCACGCTGATGATCCGCGATTCCAGGGTCATCACCGGCTGCAATGCATCGGCCAGCGGATGCGCGCAACCGAAAGGATTCGCGCCGTACAGCATCAACCCCGGACGGCCCCAATCGCTGCGCAACTGCGGCCAGCCGAGCAGCGCCGGGGAGTTGGACAGACTGGTTTCGGCTTGCAGGCGCGCATTCAAATCCGCGAACACCGCCGCCTGCTCGCGGGAATACGGATGCTCCAGTTCGTCGGCGCGGGCGAAATGCGACATCAGCACCTGCACTTCCACCTGCGGCATCGCCTCCAGGCGTCGCCAGGCGGTTTCGCATTCCGCCGCCGACAAGCCGACCCGGTGCATGCCCGAATCGAGTTTCAGCCACACCTTCAGCGGCCGCGACCGCACGCTGCGTTCCAGCGCATCCACCTGCCACAGCGCATGGACCACGCACCAGAATCCGTGTTCCTCGATCAAGGCCAGTTCGCCGACTTCGAAGAAACCTTCCAGCAACAGGATTGGCGCGCGGATCCCGGCCTCGCGCAGTTCCAGCGCTTCCTCGATGCAGGCCACCGCGAATCCATCGGCCTCATCCTGCAGCGCCTGCGCACAGCGGATCGCACCATGCCCGTAGGCATCGGCCTTGACCACCGCCAGCGCCCTGCCACCGCCCAGCGTGCGGGCCTGGCGGTAGTTGTGGCGCAGCGCCTGCAGGTCGATCAGTGCGCGGGCTGGACGCATGGCCTGGATTCACGCGCAACGCGACCGCCATAGCGGGAAATGTCCAACCCTTCGCCGCTGATCTGCGGCACCTTGTTGGCCATCACGTCGGCCAGGTAACGGCCGGAACCGCAGGCCATGGTCCAGCCCAGCGTGCCATGACCGGTATTGAGGAACAGGTTGGAATAACGGGTGCCGCCGACGATCGGCGTACCGTCGGGCGTGGCCGGACGCAAGCCCGCCCAGAACGAGGCGCCCGCCTTGTCGCCGCCTTGCGGATATAGGTCGCCGACCACTTTCTCCAGCGTGGCACGCCGGCGCGGCGACAGCGAAACGTCGTAGCCTGCGACTTCGGCCATGCCGCCCACGCGGATGCGATCGTCGAAGCGGGTGATGGCGACCTTGTAGGTTTCGTCGAGGATCGTCGACATCGGCGCCATCGCCGGATTGGTGATCGGCAGGGTCAACGAATAACCCTTCAATGGATACACCGGCGCGCGGATGCCCAGCGGAGCGAGCAGCCGGGGCGAATAACTGCCCAGCGCCAGCACATAACGATCGGCGGTTTCGAGCTTGCCGTTGATGCGCACCCCGGCGATGCGGTCGCCCGCGCTTTCCAGCACTTCGATGGTCTGTCCGAAATGGAACTCCACGCCCGCCGCCTGCGCCATCGCCGCAAGCCTGCGGGTGAACAGGTGGCAATCGCCGGTCTGGTCGTTGGGCAGGCGCAGGGCGCCGGTCAGCTGGCCGGACACACCCGCCAGCGCCGGCTCGACGCGGGCGATGCCGGCGCGATCCAGCAACTCGTAGGGCACGCCGTATTGCTCCAGCACCGCGATGTCCTTGGCCGCGCCATCCAGCTGCGACTGGGTGCGGAACAACTGGGTGGTGCCGAGCTCGCGGCCTTCGTAGGCGATACCGGTTTCGGCGCGCAGTTCGTCCAGGCAATCGCGGCTGTATTCGGACAGGCGCACCATGCGCGCCTTGTTCACCGCATAGCGCGCGGCAGTGCAATTGCGCAGCAGCTGCGCCAGCCACAGGTATTGATGGGGATCCAGGCCGGGATAGATCGCCAGCGGCGCATGCCGGGAGAACAGCCACTTCAACGCTTTAAGCGGCACGCCCGGCGCGGCCCAGGGAGAGGCATAGCCCGGCGAAATCTGGCCGGCGTTGGCGAAGCTGGTTTCCTGCCCCGGTTCCTGCTGCCGGTCGACGACGGTCACCTCGAAACCCGCACGCGCCAGGTACCATGCGCTGCACGTGCCGATAACTCCGTTACCCAAAACCAATACCCGCATGCCGAGCCCTCGTCATGACTCCCTTCCCGGATCGATTCGCGGGCAGGACAGACGAGGCACATTATACGCAGGCCCATCCGGCTTTATTCCCCGTATTGCCCTGCATCTCCGGCAAGGAATACGGTTATGGCGACTGCATCGACTCGATGCAGGGCCGTTGCTGCCTTGTCCCCCAAGGGGACTTCCTTTGGTGCGTAGATCCGAGCTTGCCCGGATGCCTTGCCTTGTTTTTGTAGGTCCGAGCTTGCTCGGATGCTTTTCGCATTGAAGCCAGAGCATCCGAGCAAGCTCGGACCTACAAGGATCAAGAGCATCCGAGCAAGCTCGGATCTACAAAGGCAGGAGCATCCGTTCGCGGCTCACGGCTGACGCTCAGCGCATCGTCGGAATGACGAAACTCTGATCGGCCACGGGGCCGCCTTTCGGCCAGCGCTGGGTCACGGTCTTGGTGCGCGTATAGAAACGCACGCCATCCATGCCGTACTGGTTGAGGTCGCCGAAGCCCGAGCGTTTCCAGCCGCCGAAGCTGTGGTACGCCACCGGCACCGGGATCGGCACGTTGATCCCGACCATGCCCACTTCCACCCGGTCGGCGAACTCGCGCGCCGCATCGCCGTTGCGGGTGAAGATGGCCACGCCGTTGCCGTACTGGTGCTTCGAGGGCAGCTCCAGCGCTTCCTCGAACGTCTCCGCGCGCACGATCTGCAGCACGGGACCGAAGATCTCTTCGCGATAGGTCTTCATGCCGGCGGTGACGTGGTCGAACAGGCTCGGGCCGAGGAAGAAGCCCTGCTCATGCCCCGGCAGCGAGAAACCGCGGCCATCGATCACCAGCTCGGCGCCCTCGTCGACGCCGGTCTGCAGGTACGACTCGATCCTGCTGCGATGCGCGGCATTGATCACCGGACCGTAGTGCGCCTGCGCGTCGGTGGAAACGCCGATGCGCAAACCCTTCACCGCCGCGACCAGTTTTCCGCGCAGCGCTTCGGCGGTTTCCCTGCCGACCGGCACCACCACCGGCAAGGCCATGCAGCGCTCCCCCGCCGATCCGTAGGCCGCGCCGAGCAGGTCGGCCACGGTCTGGTCCAGGTCCGCATCCGGCAACACGATGCCGTGGTTCTTGGCGCCACCCATCGCCTGCACGCGCTTGCCGTGCTGCGCGCCGAGCGCATAAACGGATTGGGCGATGTCGGAGGAGCCGACAAAGCTCACCGCCTTGATGGTCGGATGCCGGAGGATGGCTTCGACGATGTCCTTGTCGCCATGCACCACGTTGAGCACGCCCGGCGGCAGGCCGGCTTCGATCATCAGTTCCGCGAGCCGCACCGGCACCGACGGATCGCGTTCGGAGGGCTTGAGGATGAAGGCGTTGCCGCAGGCGATGGCCGGGCCGAACATCCACATCGGGATCATCGCCGGGAAATTGAACGGAGTGATGCCGGCGACCACGCCCAGCGGCTGGCGCGCGGAATACACATCGATGCCCGGACCTGCACCTTGCGTGTACTCGCCTTTCAGCAGGTGCGGGATGCCGCAGGCGAACTCGATCACTTCCAGGCCGCGCTGGAGGTCGCCCTTCGAATCAGCGATGACCTTGCCGTGTTCGCTGGACAACAGCTGCGCCAGTTCGTCCATGTGCGCTTCCAGCAGCCGCTTGAACTCGAACATGACCCGCGCACGGCGTTGCGGGTTGGCCTGGGCCCAGCCTGCCTGCGCCTCGGCGGCGTTGGCGATGGCGCGATCCAGTTCCCCGGAGGAAGCCAGCGGAACGCGTGCCTGCACCTGCCCGAGGTTGGGATCGAAGACCTCGCCGAAGCGGCCCGAAGCGCCCGCGATCCTTTGCCCGTTGATGAAATGTTCGATGTCGCGCATGTGCCTGTTCCTGGGTTTATCCGGATTGCCTGTTCGGATCGCCTGTTCGGGTCGCGGCAGGAGTCGGATCCAACGACTGTGGAATCCGATAGTAGACATCGCCGCAGCCCGGCGCACCTGTCCTGCGATCCGCGAAACGCGAACTCCCACCCACCACCGCATCAAGGCGGGCTCGCGAGCCGCCGGCATTGCCATGAAGCAGTAACAGATCCTGTTCATTCTTCGCGGTCATGCCCATGATC
>JBOHXX010000025.1:0-18111 GCA_050737675.1 Pseudoxanthomonas sp. | reverse complement strand
AGCAAGCTCGGACCTACAAGAGCTATCGGTCTATCCAGCCTGCTTCGATGGCGCACTGCACATCGGCCGGCGTATCCAGGTCGAACTGCAGCTCGCTGGCTTCCAGGAGATGGAGGGAATCGCGGGGCAGGCGCTGCAAGGCGGCACGCAGGCCACGATCACCGGACAGTTCGCGGACTTCGTCAGCGAGCATTCCGGCGCTGACCACCACGGGAATCCCACGCGCCTCGCCATAGCTGGTGACTGCGCAACCCGAACTTGAAGACGACGCGCCTTCCAGCAATGCCTGCAAGTGCGAAAGCTGCAAGGCCGGCTGGTCGCAGCCGAGCACCAGGCAATGTATCGGGTTGCCGTCCAACGCAAGCGCGGCGGCACGCAGGCTGCTGGCGAGTCCTTCTTCCCATGCGGCGTTGAAGACCACCTCCATACCGAGGTCCGCAACCGCATCACGGATCGCATCGCCGTGGCCACCCGTCACCAGCAACGTGCGTAGCGGACGCGTGGCCAATGCCAGCCGCACGGCACGATGCACCAGCGTTTCGCCGTCGCGTTTCAGCAATTGCTTCGGATGGCCCAGTCGACGGCTTCCACCCGCCGCGAGCACGATGGCCACATGGGAACCGGAACGGGCGGTCACTGCGGAAACCGGAATTCCTGGAGCTGGGCCGCGATGCTCAGCGCGATCGCCTCCGGACCCTGCCCGCCCAGTTTCAGACCTACCGGTGAATACAGGCGGGACCGCAACGCTGGATGCGCGGAAGCCGGCAACACCCGGAACAGATCCTCACGGCGGCGGTTGGGTCCCAGCAAACCCACGAAAGGGATTCCACTCCCGGCCAATGCGAGGAGCGCCTCGCGATCCATCTCGAAATTGTGGTTCATCACCAGCGCGGCATCGAATGCCTGACCGGGCATCGACAACGCCGCTTCCGGTGAAGCCTCGATCAACGCATCGGCGTGGTGCGCTTCGGCCAGCCAGCGCGCGCGGCGCTCCACCAGCGTCGTCATCCAGCCCAGGTTGCGCAGCAGTGGCAGCAAGGTGGGCGTTTCCGGGCCCGCGCCGAACACGAGCACCGCAGGCGGTGCGGAAACCGTCAGGTCCCACTTGCGCGCCGACGCATGGAACTCATCCGAGTGCGCGGCATCCATCCGCCATTGCTGTTCCAGCTCGCCGACTCCGGCAGATACTTCGCCCGCCGTCGAAACCGAAAGCCGCAACGTTCCGCGTCCCTGCCGCCAGGCTTCCACCAGTGCGGGCCAGTCGCGCAAGGCCGCCAACGGCAGCAACGCCAGGCGCAGGCGACCACGGCAGCCGAGTGCGGAACCCCCGATCAGATCCTCGTCGTCGCGGGTATCGATGTCCATCCATTCGATGCGCATTCCTGCCACTGCGGAGCGCGCGTGCTTTTCTATCTCCGGTTCCAGGCAGCCGCCGCTCAGCCACCCCACTTGCCCTTCCCGTGCACCGAACAGCGCCATCGCGCCAGCGCTGACATAAGTCGAACCTTCGGTCTCGACCACCACCGACAGCGCGGCCGGATCCCCGCGTTGGTGCGCGGCGGCGGATATTTCAAGAATGCGACGATAGCTGCTCATTGGCATCAGACGATGGACCAAGCCGCACGCAGTTGGCAACCCGCATGGCCGGGAGTAAGGTGAGCTGCACCCCAGCCGCCGCCAGGGAACTCCCCCATGAAATTGAACGTCAACGGCACCGAGCGCGAAGTCGATGCGCCAGCCGACATGCCCTTGTTGTGGGTCCTGCGCGACCTGATGGGCCTCACCGGCACCAAGTTCGGCTGCGGCATCGCCCAATGCGGCGCCTGCACCGTGCACATCGATGGCGCGCCGTTGCGCGCCTGCATCACGCCAGTGGCAGCGGTGGCTGGAAAGAAGATCACCACCATCGAAGGCCTTTCCAGCGACGGCCAGCATCCGGTGCAGCAGGCCTGGGCGGAACTGGACGTGGTCCAGTGCGGCTACTGCCAATCCGGACAAATCATGTCCGCGGTGGCGCTGCTGGCGGTGATCCCCAAGCCCACCGATACCGACATCGATCAAGCGATGTCCGGCAACATCTGCCGCTGCGGCACTTATCCGCGCATCCGCGCGGCGGTGCATCGCGCGGCGGAAATAGACAAGGGCTGACTATTTTGAGCCCCTCTCCCATCGGGAGAGGGGTTGGGGTGAGGGTACGCCGGATTCGTAGTTGTCCGAACCATCATGGATTTCGCCGCACCCTCATCCGTCGCTTCGCGCCACCTTCTCCCGATAGGAGAAGGAACTGAAACGGAGATCCACCGTGAACGCAGAAACCAATAGTTCCCGTCGCCAGTTCCTCAAGGCCGGCGCACTCGTCGGCGGCGGCCTGGTCATCGGCTTCGTCATCCCGGGCGCCAGGCGCCTGTCGGCGCAACCAGCGGCGGCCGCGGCCGTCGCCAGCTTCGCGCCCAACGCCTACCTGCGCATCGGCGCCGACGACAGCGTGACCGTGCTGTCGGCGCATTCGGAAATGGGCCAGGGCATCTGGACCACGCTGCCGATGCTGATCGCCGAGGAGCTCGACGCGGACTGGTCGAAGATCAAGGTGGAGCACGCGCCTGCCGCGCCTGCGTATTTCAGCCTGGTGTTCGGCATGCAAGGTACCGGTGGTTCGACCACCACTTCTTCCGAATTCGACCGTTACCGCCAGGCCGGCGCGGCCGCGCGCGCGATGCTGGTGCAGGCCGCGGCCGCGCGCTTCAACGTGCCCGTGGCCGACATCCGCACCGAGAACGGCGAAGTGATCGCCGGCACCCAGCGCCTGCGCTACGGCGCGCTTGCGGACGAGGCGGGCAAGTTGCAGGCGCCGGATGCGGCGACGCTGGTACTCAAGGACCCGAAGGACTGGAAGATCATCGGCAAGCCGACCAAGCGCCTGGATTCGCCGGAGAAGATCACCGGCCGCGCGCAGTTCGGCATGGACGTGCAGTTCGAGGGACTGCTGACCGCGGTGGTGGCGCGCCCGCCGGGATTCGGCGGCAAGGTGAAGTCATTCGATGCCACCGCGGCCAAGGCCGTCGCCGGCGTACGCAACGTGGTGCAGATTCCCAGCGGCGTCGCGGTCATCGCCGATCACTATTGGGCCGCGAAACGGGGTCGCGATGCCTTGCAGGTGGAATGGGACCTCGGTCCGAACGCCGGCCTGGACAGCGCAAAGCTGCGCGCCGAGTTCAGTGCGCTGGCCGCGACGCCTGGGCTACCTGCCGCGCAGGCCGGTGACGTGGAAGCGGCCTTGCCGAAAGCCGCGAAGACGGTCGAGGCCGAATACGCGATGCCCTACCTGGCGCATGCGCCGATGGAGCCGTTGAATTGCACGGTGAAAATTTCGCCGGACAAATGCGAGCTGTGGGTCGGCACGCAGTTCCAGACGCTGGAGCAGAAGACCGCGGCGGAAATCACCGGTCTGAAGCCCGAGCAGGTGTTCGTGCACACGACCTTCCTCGGTGGCGGGTTCGGGCGTCGCGGGAACCCTTCGCCCGACCTGGTGTTCGAAGCGGTGCACATCGCCAAGGCGGCCAACGCGCCGGTCAAGACCGTGTGGAGCCGCGAGGACGACATCCACGGCGGCTTCTATCGCCCCGCCTTCGTGCACAAGGCCACGGTGGGCCTCGACGCCACCGGCAAACCGGTGGCCTGGCGCCATGTGCTGGCCGGCCAGTCGATCATCGCCGGCACCTTCTTCGAGCCGATGATGGCCAAGGACGGCATCGATCCGACTTCGACCGAAGGCGTCGCCGATTCGCCCTACGTCAAGGACATTCCCGACCATCGCGTCGGCCTGCATTCGCCGAAGACCGGCATCCCGGTGCTGTGGTGGCGCTCGGTCGGCCACAGCCACACCGCGTTCGCGATGGAAAGCCTCATCGACGAACTGGCGCATGCGGCAGGCAAGGACCCGGTGGAGTACCGCCGCGGCCTGCTGGCTAACCATGCGCGACACCTGGGCGTGCTGAACCTGGCGGCGGAAAAGTCCGGCTGGGGCGGCGCACTGGAGAAAGGCCGCGCACGCGGCGTGGCGCTGCATGAATCCTTCGGCAGCTACGTTGCACAGGTCGCGGAGGTCTCGGTCGTCAACACACCCGATGGACGCAGCGCGATCAAGGTGCATCGGGTGACTTGCGCGGTGGACTGCGGCATCGCGGTGAATCCGGCCGGCATCGCCGCACAGATCGAATCGGCCGTCGCCTTCGGCCTGGGTGCCGCGCTGCACAGCCAGATCACCTTCAAGGACGGACGCGTGGTCCAGTCCAACTACAACGACTACCAGGTCCTGCGGATCAGCGAGATGCCGGCGGTGGACGTGCACATCGTGCCCAGCACGGAGAAGTCGGGCGGCGTCGGCGAACCTGGCACGCCACCGATCGCACCGGCGGTCGCAAACGCCTTGTTCGCATTGAACGGACAACGGTTGCGCGAACTTCCTTTCCAACTCGCCGCACAGATGCCGGCCGCGCCGGCCAAGATTTGAGGAGATGACGATGCGCCTGTTATTCGCCAGTCTTTTCCTCGTCCTGCTTGCCGGCTGCGGCCCCAAGGTCAGCCCCGAGCAGAAAGCCAAGGCAGTGGAAGCGTTCGCCACGGTGGAAAAAGTCTTCCAGCATCCGCGCTGCAGCAACTGCCACATCCCGGGCGATTCACCATTGCAGTTCGATGCACAGACGCCGCACCAGATGGGCGTGGTGCGCGGACCTGAAGGCAAGGGCGCGCTCGGATTGCCCTGCGCCACCTGCCACGCCGACGCCAACCCGCCCGCGAGCTATGGCCCGCATGCGCCGCCCGGCGCGCCGCACTGGGGCTTACCGCCGCCCGACCACAAAATGGCGTGGATAGGCCTGCCGGCCGCGCAGCTGTGCGCGATGATCAAGGACAGGAAGAGCAATGGCGATCGCGATTTCGCCGCCCTGCTCAAGCATGTCAGCGAAGACAAGCTGGTGTTGTGGGGTTGGGACCCGGGCAATGGCCGCCTGCCGGTACCGGTACCGCATGACCAGTTCGTCGCCGCGTTCAAGCTGTGGGCGGATGCGGGCGGTCCCTGCCCGTAACTACGGCGGATTCGTCCGCGCCTAATCCAGCCCTTCCGCCACCGGCAGGCACGCCGGCTTGCGCCGCGAACGCCATACGCCATCGACGGCGAAGATCAACAACCCGACCCAGATGAAGCCGAAGCCGATCGCGCGTGCGCGATCGAAGACTTCGCCGAACACCAGCACGCCGATCAGCAACTGCAGGGTCGGCGCGATGTATTGCATGAAGCCGATCACCGAATACGGCACCCGCCGCACCGCATAGGAAAACCCGATCAGCGGTACTGCGGTCAGGGCACCGCCGAACACCAGCAAGGCATCGACCTGCCAGCCCCAGCTGCCGATGAAACCGCCATTGCCGTGCATTTCCACCCACGCCAATGCAGCCACGGCGGGCAGGAACAGGTACAGGCTTTCGATCGCCAACCCGGGGATCGAATCCACCACCGCCAGTTTGCGGATGAACCCGTAGAAACCGAACGACGCGGCCAGCGACAGCGCGATCCACGGGAAGCTGCCGTAGTTGAAGGTCAGCCACAGCACGCCTGCAGTAGCCACCGCCACGGCGAGCCATTGCGCCAGCGACAGGCGTTCGCGCAACAGCAGCACGCCAAGGACCACGTTGAGCAGCGGATTGATGAAATAGCCCAGGCTGGTTTCCACCACATGGCCGGCGTTGACCGCCCAGATGTACAGGCCCCAGTTGAAGGCAATCAGCACTCCGCTGAGGGCGAGCATCCACGCCACCCGCGGCTGCGCCACGGCCGTGCGCAACCAGTGCAGGCCCTGGGTCAGGCACAGGCCGCCGACCACCAGCAAGGCGCTCCAGACGATCCGGTGCATCACGATCTGCAGCGATGGCACCGTCTTCAACAGGTGCCAGTACAACGGCATCAAGCCCCAGATCACAAACGAGCCGGCGGCCATCCACAGGCCGCCGCGATCGAGACGCGCCGTGGTCATGAAGTCGCCTCCGCCGCGGCCTTCGGCGCGCGCGCCTTGCCCAGGGTGATCGCGACCACGCCAAGCAGGATCACCGCCATCGCGCCGAGATCGTGCGAGGTGAAGTGTTCCGCCGCCAGCCACGCGCCCAGCATCACCGCGATCACCGGATTGATGTAGGCGTAGCTGCCGGCCAGGGTCGGGCGCACGTGGTGCAGCAGCCAGACATAGGCAGTGAAGCCGATGATCGAACCGAAGGTCATCAGGTAGACCACGGCAAGCGTGCCCTTCAGCGTCGGCAGGGCCTCGAAGCTTTCACCGGTGACGAAACCGGCGAGCAGCATCATCACGCCACCGGCGATCATCTGTCCGGCCGCGGACATGAAGGGCGTGGGCAGATCGCGGTCCTTGCTCCAGATCGAACCGAATGCCCAGGCGATCGGCGCGATCAGCAGCGCCACCAGCCCGGCTGGCGTCGCCGACAAGGTGCTGCCGGCGTTGAGCCAGAGCACGCCGACGAAACCGATGCCGATGCCGACCCATTCCAGGCCGCTGGGGCGCTGCCCGCGTGCCAGCGAGAACAGCCCCATCCACAGCGGCGTCGAGGCGATAGCCACCGCGGCCAGGCCCGAGGACACCCATTGTTCGGCGATGCTGACCATGCCGTTGCCGATGCCCATCATGAGCAAACCCATCAACGCGAGATTCTTCCATTGCGCGCGGGTCGGCTTGGATTCACCGCGCCTGCGCAGGACCAGGTACATCATCGAACCGGCCAGCAGGAAGCGTCCACCGGCCATCAGCAGCGGCGGATAGCCACCTTCCAGCGCGAAACGGATGCCGAGGTAGGTGGAACCCCAGATCAGGTAGACGGCAGCCAGAGCGAGTGCGATGGCCAACGTGCTTGCCTTGGTGGTGGTCATGACGGAAAACTCGTTGGCCATCCGCCTGCGGGACAGGCTCCGGCGCGGCTCCTTGCCGATGGCGAGGGTCAGCGACACCGGCCTCCGGTGGGCGCCGGAGTGACGGGAATAAAGGGAATGGCGCTAGCTTAGCGACCGCGGGTGCCGCTGATAACCCCTTCGCCACACCACACTGAATATCAACAGTGAAACTACGCGGCCCGCTCGCGTTGCAGCAGCGCCTGCTTGATCGGCAGGCCCCATCGATAACCGCCCAGCGAGCCATCGCCACGGATGATGCGGTGGCAGGGCACCACGACCGCGATCCGGTTGGAAGCGCAGGCGCTGGCCACCGCGCGCGCCGCCTTCGGCGCGCCGAGCGCGCCGGCGAGTTCGGCGTAACTGCGGGTCTGGCCAACGGGAATCTTCATCAGCGCGTCCCACACGCGCTTCTGGAACGCGGTGCCCACCAGGTCCACCGGCACTTCACTGTCGTGGCCGGACAGGCGTTCGGCCACCGCGCGCAGGCGCGGGGCGAGGAAATCATCCTTGCCCGCATCCACGCGTTGCAGGCGGGCGCGCGGGAATTCCTCGCGCAGTCGCTGTTCCAGCACAACCCCGTCTTCGCCCAATTCCACGGCACAGATGCCGCGCTCGGTCGCCGCCACCAGCGCGTTGCCCAGCACCGTATCGACCAGCGACCAGCGGATCTCCATTCCCGCGCCACCGGCACGATACGTGGCTGGGGTCATGCCCAGCTTCACCGCACCCTGCTCATACACTCGCGACGGCGACCCGTAGCCCGCATCGTAAAGCGCGGCGCTGACCTCGTTGCCTGCCCGCAGTCCGGTTTTCAACGCGCCGAGTTTCTTCTGCGCGAGGTATTCGGCGGGGCTGATGCCGTACCGCGCCTGGAACTTGCGCTGCAGGTGCGAGGCGCTGAGGCCGACGGCCGCGGCCAGTTCGTCCAGCGTGGGTTCGCCGCCATCGAGCAGGGCGCGGGCGCGTTCTAGTTTCTGGTCCTGGTTCGTCATGACCCAAAGCGTAGCGGGCGCACTGGGCACCCGCTATCCGATTCTTGTTGTGTGCTTCCTTCTCCGGGTGGGAGAAGGAAAACGCATCAATCCGCCCAGCGCCCCGGCATGGTCGATTCCGGCAGCACCTGCGCCGACAACGTGCGGTCATGACCGAGCACCTCGATGGCGTCGCCCAGGATCGCGGCCGATTCGCGCAGCAACGGGTCCGGGCGCTTGTCGGCCAGCTTCTCGCGTGCCGCGTCCTTGACGATGTCGCGCTCACTGGCGCCCAGTCCGTCATCGGCCGCGTCATCGGCCAGCGGATCCAGGGCCAGGCCCAGGGTCTTGCGTTCGGCCTGGCGTTGCTTGCGCTGCGCATCCTGCTTGTCGCGTTCCGCACGACGCTCGGCTTCGTTCAACGACACGTATTTCTTTGCCGCCTCGGCACGGAAATCAGTCACGTCCTGCGACCACCACTGGAATTCCTTGTCGCCCGCCACGCGTGTGGCGTGCAGGGATTCCAGCTTCGGCAGGAGCGGGGCGAAGTTGCCGTACTGGGTGTGCGGCAGCGCGGCGATCTTGGTCCACGGCAGCGCATTGTCGTAGGTACTCTCGCCGTACTCGGTGGCATCGACGCTGACCGGGAAGGCGATGTCCGGGACCACGCCCTTGTGCTGGGTGCTGCCACCGGCCACACGGAAGAACTGGGCGATGGTCAGCTTGACCTGGCCGAAACGCGGCGTTTCATTGGCCGGCCAACGGTCCAGGTCGACCATGTTCTGCACGGTGCCCTTGCCGAAGGTGGTTTCGCCGATCACCAGGCCGCGACCGTAGTCCTGGATGGCGCCCGCGAAGATTTCCGAGGCCGAAGCCGAACCGCGATTGGTCAGCACCGCCAGCGGACCGTCCCAGGCGACCCCGGATTTGGTGTCGGCGTTGACGGTGACGCGACCGCCGGATTCACGCACCTGCACCACCGGGCCCTTGTCGATGAACAAGCCGGTCAGTTCGACCGCTTCGTCCAGCGAACCGCCGCCGTTGTTGCGCAGGTCCATGACCACGCCATCGACGTTGTCCGCCTTGAACTTCACCAGCAACTTGGCGATGTCGCGCGTGGCCGAGGTGTAGTCGTTCGGGTTTTTCCTGCGACCTTCGAAATCCTGGTAGAACGCCGGCAGCTTGACCACGCCGATGCGCCGCTCCGGTTCGCCATTGACGGCCGGCAGGGTGATGGTTTCAGCCTTGGCCGCCTGCTCCTCCAGCTTGATCTTCTGCCGGGTGATGGTGATCAGCGCGTGCTTGCCGTCGATGCCGCTGGCGGCGGGGATATATTCCAGGCGCACCTGGGTGTCCTTCTTGCCGCGGATCTGCGTGACCACATCGTCGATGCGCCAGCCGATCACGTCGGTCATCGGACCGGACTTGCCCTGCCCGACCGCGACGATGCGGTCGCCGGCCTTGAGCTTGCCGCTCATGTCGGCGGGACCGCCGGGAATGATCTCGCGGATCATCACCGTGTCGTCCTGGCGCTGCAGCTGCGCGCCGATGCCTTCCAGCGACAGCGACATCGACTGGTTGAAGTTTTCCGCGGTCTTGGGGGTGAAGTAATCGGTGTGCGGATCGATCGCGCTGGAGTAGCCGTTGAGGAAGGTCTGGAACACGTCCTCGCTCTTCAGCTCGTTGACGCTGCGCTGGTAGGTGGCGTAACGCTTGTCCAGGGTCTTGCGGATCTCGTCGGGCTTCTGCCCGGCCAGCTTCAGCCGCAGCCAGTCGTTCATCACCGACTTCTTCCAGACCCCGTCCAGTTCCTCTGCGTTGCTGGCCCACGGCGCCTTCTCGCGGTCGTATTCCCAGCGCTGGTTACCGGTGAAATCGAAATCCTGCTTGAGCAGCGCACGCGCATAGGCGACGCGTTCGCCGACGCGCTGTTTGTAGACGCCGAAGATGTCGTAGGCCGGGGCCAAGTCGCCGCTGCGGATGGCATCGTCCAGTTCGGTCTTGTAGGGGCCGAATTTCTCGATGTCGACCGCGGTGAAGTACTGCTTGCCGCCATCCAGCGCTTCCAGGTAGCGCTTGAAGATGTCTTGCGACAGCGCATCGTCCAGCGCCCGCGGGCGATAGGCGTAGCGGCTGTCGGAAAGCAGGCCGTAGACCAGTTTCGAGGTGGTGGACTGGTCTGCGGTCGGCGTCGCGGAACCGCCGGGCAGGGGCGTGCTGTCGGCGCGGGCCAGCAACGCCAGCGGTGCAACCAGGGCCAGGGACAACAGGGCGATTGCGGGGGTCTTCAATTTCATTCGATTACTCGGGCCGGGAGGGGCTAAGGGAGGCTGCGACAAGCATGGACCGGATGACAGTGCCGAAAGTTGCCGACCTTGTCACCTTGGTTCGCAGACTAGCCGTGCAGTCCTTGTCGGGTGTGAATAACGCGTTTGCCGGCGGCGGTGCGGACGGACCCGGTTCAGTCAGTGACGCCGGCTTCCATGGCCTGGCGATCGGCATGATACGAGGAGCGCACCAGCGGGCCGGAAGCGACGTGGCTGAAACCCAGCGCGTTGCCGTACAGCTCCAAGTCCTTGAACTCGTCCGGTGTCCAGTAGCGCAACACCGGGTGATGGTGGGCGGTGGGCTGCAGGTATTGGCCGATGGTGACCATGTCCACGTCGTGCGAGCGCAGGTCGCGCAGGGTGGCCTGGACCTGCTCCAGGGTCTCGCCCAGGCCGAGCATGATCCCGGACTTGGTCGGCAGCTGCGGATGTTGCTGCTTGAACTTCTGCAGCAGGGTCAGCGACCACTGGTAATCGGCGCCGGGACGGACGTTGGGATACAGGTCCGGCACGGTTTCGATGTTGTGGTTGAACACGTCCGGCGGGTTCGCCGCCAGGATCTCCAGCGCCCGGTCCATGCGGCCCTTGCCGCGGAAATCGGGGGTCAGGATCTCGATGCGGGTTTTCGGCGAATGTTCGCGGATCGCGGCGATGCAATCGACGAAATGCTGGGCGCCGCCGTCACGCAGATCGTCGCGGTCCACTGAAGTAACGACCACGTATTTCAGGCCCATGTCTGCGACGGTGGTGGCCAGGCTCAGCGGTTCGCCAGCATCGGGCGGCTTGGGACGGCCGTGGGCTACGTCGCAGAACGAGCAACGCCGGGTGCAAACCTCGCCCAGGATCATGAAGGTGGCAGTGCCGTGGCTGAAGCACTCATGGATGTTGGGGCAGCTGGCTTCCTCGCAGACCGTGACCAGGCGGTTCTCGCGCAGCCTGGCCTTGAGCCGGGCCACGGAACCGTCGCTGGGGATGCGCACCCGGATCCAGGAAGGCTTGCGCAGCACCGGCGCATCGAGGAACTGCACCGGCGAGCGGCCGATCTTGTCGCCGCCCATCTGCCGGACACCAACCTCCAGCGAAGGCGCTGCCGGCACGGCGGAAGTCACTATTTGCAAGGGGATTTCCCGTGGGGAAACCGGACGGGCGTTGGCATCGTTGCTCATGCAGCAATTCTAGCCCCTCAGTCGCCCACGAAGCAGTTGTCACGGGTCCTGGTTGGCGGAAAACAGTGATCCAAGCCACTGCCAGGGCCGCTCGGCACGGCCCCTGCGAACTTCTCGCTGGACAAAAAAAAGCCCGCAATGGCTAGGCCAATTGCGGGCTTGCTCCCTCCCCCACGTCGGGATGCGCGAGCATCGTGAAGGAGGCCTCGCAGCTCATGCACGCTGCACTGCAAAACAGTACCGATGGGTTTAGTAGTCGCACTTTCGGACCAATTTTGTGGGAACGGTTACAAGCCTTGTGCCCACTGGATGTTTGCACATCGTGAAATCCCGACATCGGTGCAGAGCCCTGGCTGGCAAGGTGACTGCGAGCAAAGCTGAATAGGGAGGGTTACGTCGGGTCGCGCGCCGCCTGCAAACCTTCTACGGTCGCAGCTCCGGTTGCGCGTCGTACCACTGCCGGGCGCGCAGCAAGTAGAACTGGTTCTTCGGGCCATCCACCTGCACTCCCATGCTCAACACGCCCCATTTCGCATACAGGCTGCCGTCGCGTCGTTGTCCGCGCAGGCGCAGCCGCGCTTGCAGGTCGAAGCGGTCGTTGTTGGCGGCGATGCGATCCAGCACCAGGGTGTCTCGCTGCCATTGCACCCTGCCCAGCACCTGCGCCTGGCCGGCGTCGACCAGCTTGAATACCCATTTGGGATATTCCTTCTGCCGCGAGAACAGCGAGAGCAGGAAGCCGACATCCTTCATCCTCACGCCTGCGTTGCCTCCGACGCTGAGCGGCTTGTCCCAGTCCATGCGCGCACGCGGCAGGTTGATCCGCGCCCACCAGCCGTTGCGGGTTTCACCGCCGGGCTCGCTGAAGCTGACGTTGTCCAGCTTGATGGCGCTGCCGTCGACGGCGAAATTGCGGTTGGCTAGGTCGGCGCGCCGCAATTGCGTGTTGATATCGATGTCTCCACGCAGCGTCATGCCGGCCACGCGCATCCGCGCCCTGCGTCCATTCACGCGGATCCAGCCGCGGCCGATGTCGCCCCGGGCATCCAGATCCAGATCGCCGCTCAGCACGCCGCTGCCGCCATCGAAGCGCAGGTGTTGGCTGGGCAGGTAGCGGTTGTAGATGCGCAGGTCCGGGATGCGGGCAGCCTTGAAGGCCAGGTGCGCGCGCAGCGAATCGCGCAATGTTGCGAGGTCTTCGCCCGCAGCCACGTCCAGGTGCAGGTCGTTGCCTTGCACGTAGGGAGCGCGCAGGTTGTCGTTGGCGGCGACGTTGAAATGGCTGAGCACGATATTCAACGTGGGAAGCAGCCCACCGTTGGCGCCTGCGTCGAAACGCCCGTCGGCACGCCCACGGCCCTCGATGCGATTGCTCATCACCTCGGCCACCACGGCTACCTCCGGCACACTGAACTTGCTGCCGGCCGCGACCTTGCCGTTCACTACCTGCACATCGGCAACGACATCGCCTGCACCATCCAGCGTCAGCCACGGCGCCTTGGTGAAGAATCGCCCCAGCCAGCGCAACGAGGAGAACCGCCATTGGCCTGCCACATGGCCGGAGGTGCGCGGCAGCAGACTGCCGAAATCCTTGAGTGGAACCTGGTTGCCCGCGATCCGCAGATCCGCGTCCAGGCCAAACGCGCCACCCGCCTGCGGCGGCATGTACACGGTAAGCGCCAGGTCTCGATCGACCTGCAATGCGACCTGCACATGGTCGGTGTGGATCGTGCCCTTGGGGTCGGTGCTGACCAGTGGCATTTGCCAGCGCAACTGGCTGCCCGGCGCAAACGCGCCGCGGGAAAATTTCAGGCCTGCTTTCGCCTGTCCCTGGCCGGGCACGGTCTTGAACGAGCCTTGCCCTTGTGCGTCCAGCGCCACCGCCAGTGCGGCGGTCGTGCCCTGCAGCTGCAGTTCGATATCGCCCAGGCGCAGCTTGTCCAACCCCTGCGCCTGCGCGCGGGTATGGCGGGCGATGGCGAAACGGGCATCGAGCGTACCCTCGCGCAAGTATTCCTGGCCCTCCTGGGTCAGGCGCGCACCGCTGAACTTCATCGTCGAGGGCAGCACTTCCATCGGCCCGCCACGCAATTGCTTGACGAAGCCGAACTCCGCGCTGCCCTTACCTTCCAGCAGCATCTTGCCGAAGCTGCCGCGCTGGATCGTATCGCTGGCGATGCGATCGAAGCGCAGCGTCCAGCCCCCGGCGCGCGGCGGCGATGAAGCTTGCTCCGCATCAACCCGATCGACGGAGGCGACCACATCGGAGACCCACACCTCGGGAATGTGCACTTCCCGGCGCAGCAACGGCAGCAATCCGATCCGGCCGCGCGCGCCGCTGGCCTGGATCGACCATTGGGTATGCCCCGCATGACCCTGCAGCTTCACCTCGGACAACGATACCCGACCCGGCCACCAGGTCGAGCCACGCGCCCACTGCATCTGGAATTTTTCCGGTTGCCGGTTGAGCGCCGCGTGGCCGAGCGAGGTATTGAGGAACAGGTTGCCGGCAATCAGATAAAGCGCGTACAGGACGACCAGCGCCAGCAGCACCCAGCCTGTCCAATGCAGCAGGCGACGCTTTGTTTCAAGAGAAGGATTCATCGAGGCAGCATGCCCGAAGCCGCGTCGAGCCGGCAACGACTGCAGCGATGCCCGCAACCGCTATTCCATTTCCGGATTGCGCAGCGGCTTCATCGCCGACAGATCGGCACCGGTCTCGATCCGCTTGATCTGCGTCTCCATCTGTTCGCGTATGCGCGCATCGACCGGCGCCTTTTTCTGGTCGAGCGGCCGCCTGAAAGCACGGATCGCAGCAGGGCCATCGCCTAGGCGCACATAGGCATTGCCGAGCTCGATGGCGATGCTGGCCGATTGCGGAAAATACTTCGCCACTTCCTCCAGTCGCTGCGCGACCAATGCCCAGTCGTCGCCGTTGTCCTTGTAAACATAGTCGAACACCTTGCCGCCCATGCTGCCGGCGCGCGTGCGCGGCAATACCTGGTGCCCGTGCCACACCTCGGCGAATCCGAACCGGGCCACCGGCCGCAGGCCCTTGAACACCACCTTCGGATCCCAGTCCCACGAAGGCCACGGCCGATGGTCGGAACGGGTGTAGATGTAATAACCGTCATACATGCCCTCGACATTGGTGTCGTCCAGGCTTTCCACGCGGCGGCGGTAGTTGAACCTGGCCGCGCGCATCTGCTCTTCGCCGACCCAGTAATTGGAATACAGCGGTTCGCCGCTGGGTTTGACCACGCGATCGTGGAAAGCGCGCAGCTCGCCGAAACGCTGGCCCAGGTCCAGGCCCTCATTGCCGAAGTATTCCCAGGCGCCGTCGCTGCCGCCGACCAGTTCGTTGTGGTATTCCCAGGCGCGCTTCTCGCCAATCGTCATCGCAACTGCGCCCACCAGCAACAGCGCGATCACCGACATGCGCGCGCCCGACTCCAGCGTGCGTGAACGCAATGCCCTGGCCTGCGAGACCGCTGCGCCCGCGGGTATCGACAAGACCACGACCAAGGGCATGGCATGGCGGATGCCACCCCAGATGCCTTCCGAACCCAGCAGCGCGATTGAATAGGCAACCGCGCCGCCAAGCACGCTCCCCAACACGCATTGCGCATCGCGCGATAGCTTCGCCCGCCACAACATGCACATGCCCAATACCGACAGCAACATCAGCGCCAAGGGCACCTTGGAAGCGAGGATCGCCGGCCAGCTGAACCAGGGCGCATGCCCTTCGTACACCTTGCCCCAGACCAGGTGCTGGCTGATGCCGCGTCCTTCCACTCCGGTGCGCACCGTGTCGGCCAACCCCCACAGATAACTGCGCGGCAGCAGGTGGAAGCGGTCGGCAAAGGCGATCCCCGCGCGCCAGCGCGGAATGCTGATGTCGGCCACCTTGTCGACCATGGCGCGGTTGAAACCATCGCTGCCGTCGTTGCTTGCATGGAAATGGAAACCGTACTGCGCCCACAGCACCGCGATGCCGAGCAATCCGGCCAGCGCCAGCTTGCCCAGGTGCGCGAATGCGCTGCGCCCGGATTCCTTTCGCCACGACCACAGCGCAGCCAATGCCACCACCATCACGATCCCGGCGACGCCCGGCAAGGCGGAATGCTTCGCACCCAGCGCCAGCCCGATGGCGAATCCGAAACCGGCCACCCAGCGCCAGCGCCAATCCGCCGCCAGCAGGCCGCCGCACACCGCGGCGATCAGCAAGGTCAGGCCGAGCGGCAGGTCGGTCATCACCACGGGCAGATGCGCCGCAACGGTTGGCTCGATTGCGAGGAAAGCCAGGCTTCCGGCCGCCCACGACAGGCCGAAGGCACGCCACAACAACAAACCCAGGCCGAACAGCAGCAGGCCGTGCAACGACCACATAGCGACGCGTGCATCGCGTTGCGCACGCGCGGGATCGTTGTCGAAGAACATGGTTTCCTCGACCAGGTCGCGTTCCTGCAGTTTTTCCTTAAGTACAGGCGTCGGTCGCAGTTTGAAATCGCTCGGCATCGCCGCCCCCACCCACAGCTTGGCCAAGGGCGGATGTTCCGGATTCAGGCGGAAATCTCCGCTGCGTACATAGGACGTGCCGGCAACGATATGCCACGGCTCATCGACAGTGAACGTATCCAGCTGCGTGCCCAGGTGCGAGCGGAATACGCCGAGTACAACGATGGCCACCAGCAGCAGCACGCCCAGCACACGATACTGGAGCGTCATGCCTGCAAACCCGTCAATCGCATGCGGACTTCCCCAGGTTGCCGTCAACAGACAGCAACGCGGAGCCTGTCAGGCAGCGGCCAGCGCTTCCTCCGCCTCATGGTGGGAACCCGAATCCGGATTTTCGTCTGGGTGAATCGCATTCAGGCTTGCGCCGAAATGACACACTCTTTGGATCGCTGGTCGATGCGACACCCAAAGAAAAACCCCGCATCGCTGCGAGGTTTTCTTGAACAACCAGTTGGATAACTGGCGGCGCGATCAGAAATCCATGCCGCCCATGCCGCCCATGCCGCCGCCACCCATGCCGCCGCCGGCCGGTTCGTCCTTCTTCGGCGCTTCAGCCACCATCGCTTCGGTGGTGATCATCAGGCCGGCGATGGACGCCGCGTTCTGCAGGGCCGAACGCGTCACCTTGGTCGGGTCCAGGATGCCGAACGCGATCATGTCGCCGTATTCGCCGGTCGCGGCGTTGTAGCCATAGTTGCCGGTGCCGGCAGCGACGTTGTTCAACACCACCGACGGCTCTTCGCCGCAGTTGGTCACGATCTCGCGCAGCGGCGCTTCCATCGCGCGCTTGGCGATGTTGATGCCGTGGTTCTGGTCTTCGTTGATGCCCTTCAGGTCACCGATGGCCTGCAGTGCGCGGATCAAGGCAACGCCGCCGCCCGGGACCACGCCTTCTTCCACTGCGGCGCGCGTGGCGTGCAGGGCGTCTTCGACACGGGCCTTCTTTTCCTTCATCTCGATCTCGGTCGAGGCACCGACCTTGATCACGGCCACGCCGCCGGCCAGCTTGGCCACGCGTTCCTGCAGCTTCTCGCGGTCGTAGTCCGAAGAGGTGTCTTCGATCTGCGCCTTGATCTGCTTGATGCGGGCTTCGATGGTGGTGGATTCGCCGGCACCGTCGATGATGGTGGTGTTTTCCTTGGTCACCTGGATCTTCTTGGCACGGCCCAGGTCCTGCAGCGTCGCCTTCTCCAGCGACAGGCCCACTTCCTCGGAGATCACCACGCCGCCGGTCAGGGTCGCCATGTCTTCCAGCATCGCCTTGCGACGGTCGCCGAAGCCCGGCGCCTTGACGGCACAGACCTTGACGATGCCGCGGATGGTGTTGACCACCAGCGTCGCCAGGGCTTCGCCTTCGACTTCTTCAGCGACGATCAACAGCGGCTTGCCGGACTTGGCCACGCCTTCCAGCACGGGCAGCAGGTCGCGCACGTTGGAGATCTTCTTGTCGTACAACAGGATGAACGGGTCATCCAGGTCGACCGACATCGACTGCTGGTTGTTGACGAAGTACGGCGACAGGTAGCCGCGATCGAACTGCATGCCTTCGACCACGTCGAGTTCGTTGTCCAGGCCGGAGCCCTCCTCAACGGTGATCACGCCTTCCTTGCCGACCTTCTTCATCGCGTCGGCGATGATGTTGCCGATCGACTCGTCGCTGTTGGCCGAGATCGTACCGACCTGGGCGATGGCCTTGTCGTCTGCGGTGGGCTTGCTGATCTTCTTCAGCTCGGCCACGGCGGCCACGACGGCCTTGTCGATGCCGCGCTTGAGGTCCATCGGGTTCATGCCGGCGGCGACCGCCTTGGAACCTTCGCGGATCAGCGCCTGGGCCAGCACGGTGGCGGTGGTGGTGCCGTCGCCGGCGTTGTCGGAGGTCTTGGAAGCGACTTCCTTGACCATCTGCGCGCCCATGTTCTCGAACTTGTCGGCCAGTTCGATTTCCTTGGCGACGGAGACGCCGTCCTTGGTGATGGTCGGGGCGCCGTAGCTCTTTTCGAGCACGACATTGCGGCCCTTCGGGCCGAGCGTTGCCTTGACGGCATTGGCGAGGATGTTGACGCCGCGCACCATGCGGGCGCGGGCGTCTTCACCGAAACGGATTTCTTTGGCGGACATTGTTTATTGCCTCAATTCGGAATGCGGAAATGAAAATCGGGTTTCGCCCACGGCTGCGC
>JBOHXX010000024.1:0-18297 GCA_050737675.1 Pseudoxanthomonas sp. | reverse complement strand
GCCATGGCCCAGCCCAAGGTCGATGTCGCCGCGCACGACAAGGATTCGCGTTCGACCCTGACCGACCAGGTGCCGCAGACGCGCATCTACCGGGTCTGGAACGTGGCTGAATACGGCCAGCCGGACCTGGACGAACTGCAGTTGTTCGCCCAGGTGCTGGGCGGCAGCAAGAGCTCGCGCCTGGATACGCGCCTATTGCACCAGGACAAGCTGGTGGACAGCGTAAGCACCGGCGCCTTCGGCGCGCAGCTGGGCTCGATCTTCTTCCTGCAGGCCGACGTCAAGCAGGGAGTCGACCCGGCCAAGGTCGAAGCGGTGATCGACGAGGAACTGAAGCGGCTGTTGAAGGACGGTCCGACCGCGACCGAAGTCACCCAGGCCCGTACCGTGTTCAAGGCCGGCTTCGTGCGCGGCGTCGAACGCATCGGTGGTTTCGGCGGCAAGGCCGACGTGCTGGCCGAATGCGCGGTGTTCACCGGCGACGCCGGCTGCTTCCGCGACAGCCTCAAGACCTTGAACAACGCCAGCGCCGGGAGCATCCGCGCCGCCGGCGACCGCTGGCTGGGCAAGGGCAGCCACACCCTGGTGGTGAGCCCGGGCCCGCGCGTCGCGCTGGCGGAAGATCCGGCGGTGACCCCGACTCCACTGACCCTGCCGGCGGTGGACCCGAAGTACACGACCACGCCGGGCGTCGATCGCAAGACCGGCATCCCCCAGACCGACAGTTATCCGCAACTGGTCTTCCCGGAGCTGCAGCGCGCCAAGTTGAAGAACGGTTCGACCGTGGTCCTGGCCGAGCGCCACGACATCCCGGTGGTCCAGGTGAGCTACGAGTTCGCCGGCGGCTACAGCGCCGACGTCGGCCACAAGCTGGGCACGTCGAGTTTCGCCATGGGCATGCTCGACGAAGGCGCGGGCGACCTGGATTCGCTGGCATTCGGCAACCGCGCCGAATCGCTGGGCGCCAATCTCTCCGCCGGTGCTTCGCTGGACGGCAGCAACGCCTACCTGTCCGCGCTGAAGGAAAACCTGGATCCGTCGCTGGCGCTGTATGCGCAGATGCTGCGCCACCCGCGTTTCGAGCAGAAGGAAGTGGACCGGATCAAGGCCAGCTGGATCGCCGGGATCGGCCAGGAAAAGGCCCAGCCCAATGGCGCCGCGCTGCGCGTGCTGCCGCCATTGCTGTACGGCGCCGGACACCCGTATGCGATCCCCTTCAGTGGCAGCGGCACCGAGGCCTCGATCGGTTCGTTGAACCGCGATGATCTGGTCGCCTTCCAGAAGGCCTGGGTGCGTCCCGAGAACGCCACCGTCATCGTCGTCGGCGACACCACCCTGAAGGAAATCGTGCCGCTGCTGGACAAGCACTTCGGCGACTGGAAGGGCGAAGGCCCGGCGCCGACGGTGTCGGCGGTGAGTGACGTCGCTCGCCCGGCCGCGACCCGCGTGTACCTGATCGACCAGCCCGGCGCGGTGCAGGCCAATATCTTCGCCGGCGAAGTGATGCCTTCCAGCAAGGATCCGGGTGCGATCCGCTTCGACATCGCCAATGCGGTGATCGGCGGCGATTTCACCTCGCGCCTCAACATGAACCTGCGCGAGGACAAGCACTGGTCGTACGGCGCGCGCAGCAGCACGCCCAGCGCCCTGGGCCAGCGCCCATGGATCGCGTCGGCGCCGGTGCAGATCGACAAGACCGGCGAATCGATCGCCGAGATGCGACGCGAGATCAACGACTACTTCACCGGCAAGGTGCCGCCGACCCAGGCGGAAGTGGCGCGCATGCAGGCGATCCAGATCCGCGGCCTGCCGGGTTCGTTCGAGACCGCGGCCTCGGTGCTCGGCACCATCGGCGGCATCGTCCGCTACGACCGTCCCGACGACTACGTGTTCAAGCGCAAGGCCGAGATCGAAAGCCTGACTCCGGACCAGGTCAAGGCCGCGGCCGCGACCCTCGATCCGAAGGCATTGACCTGGGTGGTGGTCGGCGACCTCAAGCAGATCGAGGCGCCGATCCGCGCCCTCAACCTGGGCGAAGTCAGCATCGTCGATGCGGATGGCAAGCCGGTGGCGGGCGCGAAGTAAGTCCAGCGCCGCTCGGTTGCACGCAAAGCCCGCCGGGATCCCGGCGGGCTTTGCCTTTTCTGGCGGCGGGCGCATGCCTTGTGGCCCATGCGGGCGCGGGCGCGCGCCGGCTACGCTGCGGTCCTGTCTGCCCTGGAGATTCCGATGACCCTTTCCAACAGCACGCGTCGCCGTCCGCGCGCCGCCGCGCTTGCCGTCGCCCTGTCCGTCGCCCTCATCGGGCTGTCCGCTTCGCCGCAGTCGGCGCAGGCAAGTCCCGGCGTGGCGCAGGTCGAGATCAAGTACGACGAATTCACCCTGGCCAACGGCCTGCGGGTGATCGTGCACACCGATCGCAAGGCGCCGATCGTGGCGGTGAACGTCTGGTACCACGTCGGCAGCAAGAACGAACAGCCGGGGCGGACGGGATTCGCACACCTGTTCGAACACCTGATGTTCCAGGGCTCGGAAAACCACAAGGGCGAGTACTTCGCGCCTTTCGACCTGGTGGGCGTGACCGACCAGAACGGCACCACCAACCAGGACCGCACCAACTATTTCGAGAACGTGCCCACCACCGCCGTGGACATGGCCCTGTGGATGGAGTCGGATCGCATGGGCCACCTGCTCGGCGCGCTGGACCAGGCGCTGCTGGACGAGCAGCGCGGCGTTGTCCAGAACGAGAAGCGTCGTGGCGAGAACCAGCCCTACGGCCGGCGCATCAGCGCGAAGATGTTCGAGGCGCTGTATCCGGCCAACCATCCCTATAACTGGCAGACCATCGGATCCATGGCCGACCTGGACGCGGCCACCCTGGACGACGTCAAGACCTGGTTCAAGAGCTGGTACGGCCCCAACAACGCGGTCCTCGTCCTCGCCGGCGACATCGACCTGAAGACCGCCAAGGAAAAAGTCACCCGCTACTTCGGCGATATCCCGGCCAGCGCCACCCTGGCCGACATGCCTACCAACATCCCCAGGCGCGACAAGGACACCCGCGAAACCATTCCCGACCGCGTGCCGCAGGTGCGCATCTATCGCGCCTGGCCAGTGGCCGAGATCGGCACCCGCGACGCGACCCTGCTCGACCTGTTCGCCCAGGTGCTCGGCGGCAGCGAATCCTCGCGCTTCAACACGCGGCTGGTGCATGGCGACAAGATCGCCGACAACGCCAGCGCCTATGCCTGGAGCAGCGAGCTCAGCGGTACCTTCTTCACCGTGTCCACGGTCAAGGACGGGGTCGAGCCGGCCAGGGTGGAAAAGGAAATGGCCGAGGAGTTGCAACGCCTGATCGTCGAAGGCCCCACGGCGGAAGAACTGGAGCGCGCCAAGGTCACCACCCGCGCCGGTTTCCTGCGCGGCATCGAACGCATCGGCGGGCAGGGCGGCAAGTCCGACGTGCTGGCCCAGTGCGCCGTCTACACCGGGAAGCCCGATTGCTACCGCACCGACCTGGCCGACATCCAGGCCGCAACCCCGGCCAGCGTGCAGGCCGTGGCGAAGCAATGGCTGGGCGTCGGCTCGCACACCCTGGTCGTGCAGCCCAGCGAAACCCCGGCGTCCTCGCTGCCGGAAGCCGTGCGCGCGGCTCCGGCCACCACGCCGGCACAGGTACCCGCGGTGGATGCGAGGTTCAGCACGGTCAAGACCGATGTCGACCGTAGCACCGGGGTGCCGGTCACCAGGAGTTTCCCCGCGCTGAAATTCCCCGCGCTGGAACGCGCCACGCTGTCCAACGGCATGCAGGTGGTGCTGGCCGAACGCCATGAAACACCGGTGGTGCAGGTGTCGGTGGAATTCCCCGGCGGCTATACCGCCGACCTCGGCAACAAGCTCGGTACCGCCAGCTTCACCATGGGCATGCTGGACCAGGGCGCAGGCGACTACAGCGCGCTGCAACTGGCCGCACGCAAGGAAGCGCTGGGCGCCGAAATCGGAACCGGGGCCGGCCTGGACAGCGCCACGGCCAGCCTGTCGGCGTTGAGCGACAAGCTGCCCGAGTCGGTGGACCTGCTGGCCGACGTGCTGCGCCGTCCGACCTTCGCCCCGCAGGAAGTGGAACGCGTGCGTGCGACCTGGATCGCCGGCATCAAGCAGGAAAAGGCGCGTCCGCAATCGGCGGCGATGCGGATCATGCCGCCGCTGCTTTACGGCCTGGGCCATCCTTACGCCATCCCGTTTACCGGCAGCGGCACCGAGGCTTCGATCACGTCGTTGACCCGCGACGACCTGGTTGCCTTCCACGACCGCTGGCTGCAGCCGGACAAGGCGCGCATCGTGGTGGTGGGCGACACCACCCTCAAGCAGATCGTGCCGCTGCTGGAAAAACGCCTCGGCGACTGGAAGACCCCCGCCGATGCTCCGGCATTGCCGGCGGTGACCCCGGCAGCGCTGCCCACGGCCAATCGCGTGTACCTGATCGACCAGGCCGGCGCTAGCCAGTCCAACGTCTATGTCGCCCAGCTTGTTCCGCCCAGCAGCGATGCCGGCAGCATCGATTTCGACTTCGCCAATGGCGTGCTTGGCGGCGACTTCTCCTCGCGGCTCAACATGAACCTGCGCGAGGACAAGCACTGGGCCTATGGTTCCTACAGCAGCGCCGGCAGTGCGCTGGGCCAACGCCCCTGGTTCGCCTCGGCGGCGGTGCAGACCGACAAGACCGCCGAGTCGATCAAGGAACTGCGCGCGGAGATCACCGCTTTCGCCAGCGGTCAGAAACCGGCCACCGAGCTGGAGATCGCCAAGATCCGCGCCGGCAACACGCTGAGCCTGCCAGGCGCCTACGAAACCGCCGGCGCGGTGCAGGCCCAGGTCAGCAGCAACCTGCGCTACGGCCGGCCGGACGATTACATCGTCCGCTACAAGGCCCGCAACGATGCGATGACCCCGGAGATGGTGGGCGCGGCGGCGAAAACCTTGCTGCCGGGTTCGCTGATGTATGTGGTGGTCGGCGACCTGTCGAAGATCGAACAGCCGGTGCGCGCGCTGGACCTGGGCGAGGTCACGGTGCTGGATGCCGACGGCAAGCCGGTGGCTCCCGCGAAGTAACGCTTTGCGCCCTCCCTTGCGAGGGATGGGGGTTGCTGTTGATCTGGCCTTTGTCTCCTCCCTTGCGAAGCAGGGGAGATCGAAGCCGCCTCAAGCGGCAGAGGAGGAGGGGTTGCTCTTGACGTTGCTTCCGGCACGTCATGCCTCTCGCGAAAAGCACCCCTCCCGGCCTCCCCTACCCGCTGCGAGGGCAAGGGGGGAGACAAGCACGCCTCCTGCTTTCCATCAATTCAGACGTGCGGGGACATACTCCCGGGCGTTTGGTCCCCACCTAAAAGGATTCATCCCCATGCGTTTGCCCCTGATAGCCGTTGCCGCGCTCCTCTCCCTGTCCGGCTGCACCTGGGTACACATGGCTCCGGGCGCCAGCGCGGTGCGTGTGATCGCCGCCGGCGCGGCTCCCGCGGGTTGCGAAAAGCGCGGCGAGGTCTCGGTTGGAGTCAAGAACAACGTGGCTTTCTATGAGCGCAACGCACTGCGCGTGCGCGACGAGCTGGAAACCCTGGCCCGCAACGAGGCCCCGGGCCTCCAGGCCAATACCGTGCAGCCGCTGGGCGATCCGAGCGGCGGCGAACAGCGTTTCGCGGCATATCGCTGCTCCGGACGCTGAGCTCTGCTCCCTCCCTTGCGCAGCCGGGGAGGGGTTGATCTTGATCCTGCTTCCCTGGCTTCTGCCGAACACCGGACACTCCGCCCAAAGCACCCCTCCCGGCCTCCCCTGCCCGCTGCGCGGGCAAGGGAGGAGACCTGCCGTACCCTCCCGCCGTTTAGTGGGCAAGGCAGGGGTATTGGTAAAGATGCGGTGAAGGCCGGAAGCCGGTAACCTTGTCGCCCCTCCGGCCGGCCTTGGCGCTTACCTAAGATGCTCTTCCAGAACGTCTCCATCGCGGGACTGGCGCACATCGATGCGCCGCATACCCTGACTTCCAAAGCCATCAACGAACAGTTGAAGCCCACCCTGGACCGTCTGGGCATCCGCACCGACGTGCTCGGCGACATCGCCGGCATCCACGCGCGCCGCCTGTGGGACGACGAACAGCAAGCCTCCGACGTGGCCACCCTGGCCGCCCGCCTGGCCATGGAAGACGCCGGCATCACCGCCGACCAGGTTGGCCTGCTGGTCAATACCTCGGTCAGCCGCGACTACCTGGAACCGTCCACCGCCAGCATCGTGTCCGGCAACCTGGGCATGGGCGAGGATTGCCAGAACTTCGACGTGGCCAACGCCTGCCTGGCCTTCATCAACGGCATGGACATCGCCGCACGCATGCTCGAGCGTGGCGAGATCGACTACGCCCTTGTCGTGGATGGCGAGACCGCCAACCTCGCGTACAAGATGACCCTGGAGCGCATGCAGTCGCCCGACGTCACCGAGGAACAGTTCCGCAACGAACTGGCCACCCTGACCCTGGGTTGCGGCGCGGCGGCGATGGTCATGTCACGCAGCGACCTGACTCCCGACGCACCGCGCTACAAGGGCGGCGTGACCAAGGCGGCGACGCAGTGGAACCACCTGTGCCGCGGCAACCTGGACCGCATGGTCACCGACACCCGCATGCTGCTGATCGAAGGCCTGAAGCTGGCGCAGAAGACCTTCGTCGCGGCCAAGATCGCACTCGGCTGGGCGGTGGACGAACTGGACCAGTTCGTCATCCACCAGGTCAGCCAGGTGCACACCCAGGCCTTCATCAAGGCCTTCGGCATCGACCCCAAGAAAGTGCTGACCATCTTCGGCGAGCACGGCAACATCGGTCCGGCCAGCGTGCCGATCGTGCTGAGCAAGCTCAAGCAACTGGGCCGCCTGAAGAAGGGCGACCGCATCGCCCTGCTCGGCATCGGTTCCGGCCTGAACTGCTCGATGGCCGAAGTCGTCTGGTAAGCGGACGACAACGGATTACAGGGGCCGGTTCGCCGGCCCTTTCATTTTGGGACGCTAGTACGCGATGAATCTTCCCGGTTATCCCTTCACGCCGAAGAAGTTCGAGGTCCGCCCGGGCCTGTCGATGAGTTACCTGGACGAAGGCCCGCAAGAGGGCGAAGTAATGGTGATGCTGCATGGCAATCCGTCATGGAGTTATTACTGGCGCAACCTGGTCTCCGGGCTTTCCGACAAATACCGCTGCATCGTTCCCGACCACATCGGCATGGGCTTCTCCGACAAGCCCGCTGATCGCGACTACGACTACACCTTGCAATCGCGCGTCGACGACCTGGCCGCGTTGCTCACACACCTCGGTATCGACGGTCCGGTGACCCTGGTCGTGCACGACTGGGGCGGCATGATCGGCTTCGGTTGGGCGCTTGCCCATGCGGCGCAGGTCAAGCGCCTCGTCATCACCAACACCGCCGCGTTCCCGCTGCCGTCGGCGAAGAAGATGCCATGGCAGTTGTCACTGGGTCGCGATTCGAAGTTTGGCGCCTTCCTCATCCGTGCCTTCAACGCGTTCTCCAGCGGTGCTTCGCATATCGGCGTGGAGAAGAAGATGCCGGCCGACGTGCGCCGCGCCTATGTGTCGCCGTACGACGGCTGGGCCAACCGCATCAGCACCGTGCGCTTCATGCAGGACATCCCGCTGCATCCGGGCGACAAGGCCTGGGCGCTGGTCGAATCGGCCGGGCAGAAGTTGCCGCAGTTCGCCGATCGCCCGGCGTTCATCGGCTGGGGCTTGAAGGATTTCGTGTTCGACCAGCACTTCCTCGCCGGTTTCACCCGCGCATTGCCGAAAGCCGAGGTCACCGCATTCGAAGATGCCGGCCATTACGTGCTGGAAGACAAGGCCGCCGAACTGGTGCCGGCGATCCGCGCGTTCCTCGACCGCAATCCGCTTGCCTGATCCTGTTTTGTAGGTCCGAGCTTGCTCGGATGCCCTTGCTCAATGCGGAAAGCATCCGAGCAAGCTCGGACCTACAAAGCCATAGGCTTCGTCACGGGCCAATCCTGTGGCAATAGCGGCGCCAACCCATAGGCTTGCCGCGCGCGATCGCATTGCGGACTGGGAGAACCGTCTTCCCATGCCGCCTTCAGTTCCCGGCACGGCGAAGGTCGTTGCGCATAGATCGAGCATCCGCCCGCCTGACCGACTTCGCCGATCAAGGCGACGCAATGCGGACGCGCCTGCCAGGTGCCGCGCATGGCCAGCAGGTGCGGTCCGCAGGGCTCGGTGAGCTCGACCGGCGTCACTCCGCCCAGCGCAGGATCGGCCTCCGACCAGTGCAGGCTGACGCGGTAATGCGCGCAACAGGCGCCGCAGGCAAGGCAGGGATGCATTGGAGTGGCACGCGGGAATCGGATCGGTGCGGCATTCTGCGGCTTGCAGCGGCTGACGCAAGCATCGCTTGCGGCGACAATGCGCCAATGGATGCTTCCCCCTGCAACATCGCCGCCAGCCTGCCGCGCCTGGCCCGCGAACGTCCCGACCAGGTCGCGATCCGCTGCCCCAGCGGTGGCGGCCGCTACGACACCGCCCTGACCTATGCGCAACTCGATGCGCGCAGCGATGCCATCGCCGCCGGATTGGCGCAGCACGGCATCGTCCGTGGCACGCGCACGGTGATCATGGTGCGGCCGTCGCCGGAATTCTTCCTGCTGATGTTCGCCCTGTTCAAGGCTGGCGCGGTGCCGGTGCTGGTGGATCCGGGCATCGACCGGCGCGCGCTGAAGCAATGCCTGGACGAAGCGCAGCCCGACGCCTTCATCGGCATCCCGCTCGCGCATGTCGCGCGCCTGTTGTTGGGCTGGTCACGCAGCGCGAAGAAACGGGTGACGGTGGGTCGTCGCTTCGGTTGGGGTGGCACCACGCTGGTCAGGATCGAGCGCGATGGATCGAATGCAGGCCCGCAACTGGCCGACACCCGGCCCGACGACATCGCCGGCATCCTCTTCACCAGCGGCTCGACCGGGGTGCCCAAGGGCGTGGTCTACCGGCATCGCCATTTCGTCGCCCAGGTCGAACTGCTGCGCAACGCCTTCGGCATGCAGCCCGGCGGCGTCGATCTGCCGACCTTCCCGCCGTTCGCGTTGTTCGATCCTGCATTGGGGCTGACTTCGATCATTCCCGACATGGATCCGACCCGGCCCGCCAGCGCCGATCCGCGCAAGCTGCATGCGGCGATCCGGGAATTCGGAGTGACCCAGTTGTTCGGTTCACCAGCGCTGATGCGCGTGCTCGCAGACCATGGCGAACCCTTGCACGGCGTACGACGCGTCACTTCCGCCGGTGCGCCGGTGCCGCCGGAAGTCGTGGAGAAAATTCGTGCACTGCTGCCGGAAGACGCGCAGTTCTGGACCCCGTACGGTGCCACCGAATGCCTGCCGGTAGCGGTGATCGAAGGCCGAGAACTGCAAAGCACGCGCGCCGAAACCGAAAACGGCGCCGGTACCTGCGTCGGCCGCGCGGTGGTGCCGAACGAGGTCCGCATCATCGCCATCCGCGACGAAGCGATCGACGAATGGTCGGACGACCTGGTCCTCGCCGAAGGCGTGGTCGGCGAGATCACCGTCGCCGGCCCAACCGCCACCGACAGCTATTTCAACCGCGATGCCGCGACCCGCGCGGCCAAGATCCGCGAGTCGCTCGCCGATGGCAGCGAGCGGGTGGTGCACCGGATGGGCGACGTGGGTTATTTCGATGCGCAGGGACGACTGTGGTTCTGCGGCCGAAAGACGCAGCGCGTGGAAACGGCGGCCGGTCCGATGTATACCGAACAGGTCGAGCCGGTCTTCAACACCATCGCTGACGTGAAGCGCACGGCGCTGGTCGGGATCGGCGCGCATGGCCAGCAGGAACCAGTGCTCTGCTACGAACTGCAGCCACAGGTTCCAAAGCATCGTCACGCCGATATCGTCGAGGAGCTTCAGGCAATGGCGGCGACCCATGCGCATACGGCAGGCATCAAGCGATTCCTCCGCCATCCCGCCTTTCCGGTCGACATCCGCCACAACGCCAAGATCGGCCGCGAGAAATTGGCGGTGTGGGCAACCAAACAAACGAACAAGTAAGCGCCAAGCTTTGGCTCCCTCCCTTGCGGAGCAGGGGAGGGTTGGGGAGGGGTTGCTCTTGATCTTGATCTCGCTGTTGCCTTACCCACCCAAACGCCACATTCTGTGAGGACGTTGAATAGGGAAATTCAACCGCATGGACGCACTACGGCAGAAAGCACGCAATTTACGCAACGCAGGTACGGATGCCGAACGTCGCCTATGGCAACACCTGCGGTTGAAGCAATTGGATGGCTGCAAGTTCAGGCGGCAGGTTCCCGTCGCCGGCTACATCGTTGATTTCCTGTGCCCGGAGATGAAATTGATCGTGGAACTGGATGGTGGTCAGCATATCGAACGAGCGGCTTATGACGCACGGCGCACGCGCATATTGGAAGCCGAAGGTTATCGGGTTCTACGCTATTGGAATGATGATGTGCTGGTGCGGACGACTGGAGTTCTGGAGGATATCTTGAGGGCTTTGGAATTGGCGAAGAACAACGGCAAGATCAAGATCAAAAGCACCCCTCCTCAATCCTCCCCTGCGCTGCGCGCAAGGGAGGAGGCTGACAGCAACAGCAACAGCAACAGCAACAGCAACAGCGAAGGCGATGACGCATGAAAATCCTGGTCACCGGCGGTGGTGGATTCCTTGGGCAGGCCCTGTGCCGCGGCCTGGTCGAACGTGGCCATCAGGTCATCAGCTTCAACCGTGGTCATTACCCGGTGCTGGCCGGACTCGGTGTCGGCCAGGTGCAGGGCGACCTGGCCGATGCGCATGCGCTGATCCATGCCGCCGATGGCGTGGAGGCGATCTTCCACAACGCGGCCAAGGCGGGTGCGTGGGGCAGTTACGAAAGCTATCACTCGGCCAATGTCGTGGGCACCCAGAACGTGCTCGATGCCTGTCGCATCCATGGCATCGGCAAGCTGGTCTATACCTCCACCCCCAGCGTGACCCATCGCGCCACCCATCCGGTCGAAGGCGGCACTGCCGACGATGTTCCGTATGGCGAAGATTTCCAGGCGCCTTATGCCGAAACCAAGGCCATCGCCGAGAAGGCGGTACTCGCCGCCAATGGGCCAGGCCTGGCCACGATCGCCTTGCGTCCGCGCCTGATCTGGGGTCCGGGTGACCAGCAGATCCTGCCGCGGCTGGTGGAACGCGCGCAGGCCGGGCGCCTGCGCATCGTCGGCGACGGCAGCAACCGGGTCGATACCACTTACATCGACAACGCGGCGCAGGCGCACTTCGATGCCTTCGAGCATCTCGCCGTCGGCGCGGCCTGCGCCGGGCGCGCCTATTTCATTTCCAACGGCGAACCCAAGCCGATGGGCGAGCTGCTCAATGCGCTGCTCGATGCCGCCGGCGCGCCGCGCGTGGACAAGCATCTTTCCTTCAAGGCCGCCTATCGCATCGGTGCGACGTGCGAGTTTTTGTGGAAGGTATTGCCATTGAAAGGCGAGCCGCCGATGACCCGATTCCTCGCCGAACAGCTCAGCACCGCGCACTGGTACGACATGGCGCCGGCCATGCGCGACTTCGGTTATCGCCCGCGGGTCGGTTTTGACGAAGGCCTCACAAGGCTGAAGCAATCCCTGCGCAAGGGCGCCACCATCACCTGAAAGAAACTTCCGCTTGCGGAGGATGGACGCATCGCCGATCCGGCGTGTCCCTCATCGGAGCAATCCATGCTGCATTACGCAATCGTCTTCCTGGTCATCGCATTGATCGCCGGCGTGCTCGGTTTCAGCGGCATCGCCGGCACCGCCAGCAACATCGCCTGGATCCTGTTCGTGGTGTTCCTGATCCTGGCCGCGGTTTCGTTCTTCCGCAAACGCGCCTGAGACAAAGCCATCCTGGTCCGCGGTCCACGCGAACGAAACGTGGGCCGCGGGCCGGCACGCCGGCCGGTTAGAATGCCGGCATGGCGACTTCCCCTTTCGACTCCCTCAAGCCGCTCGCGGGCAAAGCGCTGGAAGCGGCGCTGAACCGTGCATTGGCCCTCGACCCGGACACGCAGGATGCGTTGAAACCGCTGGACGGCCGACGCATCGCCTTGGCGCTGGAAGCACCGGCACTGGCGCTGCAGGTCACGGTCAAGGAGCAGCGCCTGCACGTGGGTCCGGTGGAGGACACGACCGAACCCGATCTCGCCGTGCGTACGACGCTGGGCGGCTTGCTTGGGCAGCTTCCAGCCTTGATGGGCAATGCGCTACGCAAGGACAACGCCGCGCCGGTCGGTCGCGTGCGCGTTTCCGGCGACGCGGAACTGGCGCGCCGGCTGCAGACACTGGCCGAGCGTTTCGATCCTGACTGGCAGCAGCCGTTCGTCGCGGCCTTCGGCGAAGTCATCGGCGTGCAGGTCGCCAATGCGGCGCGCAGCGCGGTGCGGCAGCTGCGCGATGTGGGTGGCAATCTGGTCCGGAACGCGGCCGAGTTCGTCACCGAGGAATCGCGCGACGTGGTCGGGCGTGCGGAATTGAATGCTTTCCATGACGACGTCGATGCGCTGCGCGACGACGTCGAGCGCTTGCAGGCCAAGGTCGAGCGCTTGCGTGGCAGCAAGCCGCTTGGGGCACAAGCGTCCGGAGGCGGCGCATGAAGGGTGCCCTGCGCGCCACCAAGATCGGCCGGGTGCTGTTGCGCTACCGGCTCGACGACCTGCTCGACGACACCCCCGCCGAGCGCTGGCTGAAACTGGCGCGTCCGTTCGTGCCGCGCGCGTCGGCTGCGATCGCCGCCCAGTCGCGCGGCGCGAGGCTGCGGCTCGCGTTGCAGGAGCTAGGGCCGATCTTCGTCAAGTTCGGCCAGATCCTGTCCACCCGTCGCGACCTGGTGCCGCCCGACGTGGCCGACGAGCTCTCGCAACTGCAGGACCGGGTCAAACCCTTCGATGGCGAGACCGCGCGGGCGATCGTCGAGCAGGCGTTGGGCCTGCCGATCGGCGAGGCATTCGAATCCTTCGACACCACGCCGCTGGCTTCGGCCTCGATCGCGCAGGTGCATGCGGCCACCCTGGCGGATGGGCGCGAGGTGGTGGTCAAGGTGCTGCGCCCGGACATCGAGAAGCAGATCGCCGGCGACATTTCCCTGCTCAATTCGGTTGCCGCGCTGGTCGACCGCACCCATCCCAGCGCCGACAAGATCCGCCCGCGCGCGATCGTGGCCGAGATCGAAACGACGTTGGCCGCCGAACTCGACCTGCAACGCGAAGGCGCCAACGCCAGCGTGATCCGGCGCATGTGGAAGGATTCCGACGACCTCTACGTCCCGGAAATCATCTGGAGCCACACCGCCGAGCGCGCGCTGACCATGGAGCGGGTGCATGGCATCCCCTCCGACGACATCGCCGCGCTGGATGCCGCAGGCATCGACCGCAAGGCGCTGGCGGCCAAGGGCGTGCGCGTGTTCTACCAGCAGGTGTTCCGCGACAACTTCTTCCATGCCGATGCGCACGCCGGCAACATCTGGGTCGACAGCGACCCCGGGCGCAAGTCCAACCCGCGCTTCATCGCCCTGGACTTCGGCATCGTCGGCCAGTTGTCGCAGGAAGACCAGTACTACCTGGCCGAGAATTTCATGGCCATCTTCAACAAGGATTACCGGCGCATCGCCGAGCTGCACGTGGAAGCCGGCTGGATGCCCGCGACCATCCGCATCGACGAACTGGAAGCGGCGGCGCGCTCGGTATGCGAGCCTTACTTCACCCGGCCGCTGTCGGAGATTTCGCTGGCCGAAGTGCTGATCAAGCTGTTCCGCACCGCACAACGCTACGAACTGACCCTGCAGCCGCAGCTGATCCTGCTGCAGAAAACGCTGTTGAACATCGAAGGCGTCGGCCGCCAGCTGGATCCGCAGCTCGACATCTGGGCGGTGGCCAAGCCGGTGCTGGAGCGGATCCTGCTGGAGCGCTACAGCCCGCAGCGCGCCGTGCAGGAACTGCGCAAGCGCCTGCCGGAAATCATGACCCACGCGCCGGACATGCCGCGACTGGTCCATGCGTGGTTGAAGCAGCAGGTGGAAGGCAAGCACGAGCTCGCGTTGCGTTCGCGCGACCTCAACGAACTCGCACAGACCATGAAGGGCATGCAGCGGCGCATCGTCGCCGCGATCCTCGGCGCCGGGTTGTTGATCGTCGCGGCAGTGCTGTACGGATTCGAGGCGGGCGGTCCGCGCGTCCTGTCGATCCCCACCTCATCGTGGATCGCCGGCCTTGGCGGTCTGTGGGCGCTGCTGGCAGCCTGGCCGCGGCGCTGAGCGCGCGCCGGCAGTGATTGCGACTCGGCAAGCCGATTCACACCACCCGGCGGCGATGGGTTTACCATCGGCCGCCCGGTCAGGGAGACCACCGCGATGACCCAGGCAACCTTCGATATCGTCTTTTCCGCGCATCCGGCCGGGCTGAAGGCACGGGTGCAGGGCGAGGGCTCGCTCGAGAACACGCTGGCCTATTGGCGGGCCATCGAGGCGGAACTGGAAGCGCGACCGGCACCGGCGTTGTTGCTGATCGACGAGATGCACGGCGATCCGTTGCCTGAGCGCGACTGGCAGCAACTGGTCGAAGCGATGAAGGGCACGTGCCTGGACCAGCTGCGGATCGCGCATGTGAAACCGCTCGGGCTGCAAAGCGTCGAGTATTGCGAACTCTTCGCGCTCGAAGCCGGCTTGCGCGCGCGCGTGTTCTCCAGCGAGGACGAAGCCGTCATGTGGCTGCGGCATGGCTTGAGCTAGATGGATGGATGCACGAGTACGCCTTCAATGCAGCTGCGGGTCCTGCATGCCGACGAACATCTCGCCGTCATCGACAAGCCCGCCGGGCTGATGGTCCATGACAGCAAGCTGGCGCGTGGGGAGACTGATTTCGCCGCCGACCGCTTGCGCGAACAGTTCGGCAAGCCGATCTTCCTGATCCATCGCCTCGATCGGGCCACCAGCGGCTGCCTGCTGCTCGCCTTCGACCGCGAGTCGGCGAGCGCGCTGGGGAAAATCTTGATGTCGGGAGACGTGGAAAAGGATTACCTGGCGGTGTGCCGCGGTTGGCCGGAAGAAAGGTTCACAGTCGACCATCCGCTCGATGGCGGGCCGGGCAAGCCGGTGAAAAAACCAGCGGTCACCCACTTCACTCGCCTGGCGACCGGCGAGCTGCCGGTGCCTTCGAACGGGTTCGAGACTTCGCGTTATGCGCTGCTGCGCTGCCAGCTGGAAACCGGGCGCTTTCGCCAGATCCGTCGGCACCTGAAGCATTCCTTCCATCACCTGGTCGGCGACACCAGCCATGGCGATGGCCGCCACAACCTGCAGTTCCGCATGCGCGGCGTGCACCGCATGCTGCTGCACGCGTCGCGGCTGGCGTTCGTCCATCCGCTGACCGGCCAGCGCATCGAAGCGGTCGCGCCGCTGGACGACGAATTCAGCAAGACGTTCGCCTTGTTCGGTTGGGACACGAACCAATAATTGTCCCCCGGGGGGACTTCCTTCAGGGCCCGCTCCTACAGGAGATGCCCTCTCAGGCGACCTTCAACGCCGCCATCACGATCAGGGCGAGGGCGCTGGCGAAACCGACCAGCCAGACCAGGCTGCGCAGTGCATGCACGTTGGCGATGTAGAACACGCCGTGGAGGATGCGGGCGACGACGAAGACGATGGCCAGTGCGGTGATGGTGCCGTGCGGCACGCCCGCCAGCTGCGCCATCAGCACCCCGGCGACGAAGGCGGGGAAGGATTCGAAGCCGTTGAGATGCGCGGCATTGGCGCGCATGGATCGCGGATTGGTCTGCCTGGCCTGCCAACTGCGCGGATCACGGTTGTTGTAGCGCTCGCCGGATTGCTTGGCGACGAACACCCATGCGTAAGGCAGCAGTGCGGCGATCAGGATGCACCAGTAGGCGATGATCATGTTTCTGTTCCTCTCCCGGAAGTCGTTATAGCCTAGCGCAAGCCCATACGAAATCAGACGGCACCCGAAGGCGCCGTCCGATCTTCGTAGGAGCGCCCCATGGGCGCGAGCTTTTGATCTTCTCGCGATCGGAACGAAAAGCTCGCGCCCATGGGGCGCTCCTACAGGGGCGATTACTTGCCTTGCATCATCTTGTCGCGCGCGCCCTTGAACGGGTTGCCCGCGTACCAGTTCGGCCAGCGGTCGCCATCGGCGATTTCCAGGCCGACTGCGTACACCGAGGTCAGTTCGTCCATGGTCCCGTCCAGCTTCCAGGTCGCCGCGTCGTACTGGTCGCCGGGCTTGTGGTAGCGGTGCTCGTTGTAATCGCGGGCCGCCGCTTCGCCTGCGGCCTTGCCGCCGACGATCAGGTCGCCGCCGGCATCGACGTACAGCGCCGGCACGCCAGCCTTGGCGAAATTGAAGTGGTCGGAGCGGAAATAGCCGCCGGATTCCGGTCGCGATTCGGAATGCAGCGTGCGTCCTTGCTTATCCGCGATCGGCTTGAGGATGTCTTCGAGTTCCGAACTGCCCATGCCGACCACGGTCATGTCGCGGGTCTTGCCGGCCACGCCCATGGCATCGAGGTTGATCACCGCCGCGGTCTTGTCCAGCGGAACGAGCGGATGGGCGACGTAATACTGCGAGCCGAGCAGGCCGGATTCCTCCAGCGTCACCGCCAGGAACAGCACCGAGCGCTTCGGCTTGCCGACCTTCGCGAACTGTTCGGCGATTTCCAGGACCCCGGCCACGCCGGTCGCGTTGTCGACCGCGCCGTTGTAGATGTTGTCGCCGGGTTCGTCTGAATGCCGGCCCAGATGGTCCCAGTGGGCCATGTAGATAACGGCTTCATCGGGCTTCTCCGTGCCCGGCAGGATCCCGACCACGTTGCGTGACTGCTTCTCGGTGCTGGTGCTTTTCAGGTCCACGCTCATCTTCGCCGGCAACGCCACTGCCTTGAAGCCGCGCTTGTTCGCAGCGGCGCGCAACTGCTCCAGGTCCAGTCCGGCATCGGCGAACAACGACGTGGCCTGGGGGCCGGTGATCCAGCCCTGCAACGGCAGGCGCGGGGCCGGATCGTCCGCGGCGGGCAGGTCGTATTGCGCGCCCGACCAGGAACCCCTGACCACGTCCCAGTCGTAGGACGCGCCTTCGGTGTCGTGGATGATTAGCGCAGCGACCGCGCCCTTGCGCGCAGCCTCTTCGAACTTGTAGGTCCAGCGCCCGTAATAGGTCATGCGCTTGCCATCGAACAGCGATTCGTCGTGCGCGTGGAAACCGGGATCGTTGACCAGCATGACCACGGTCTTGCCCTTTACGTCGATGCCGGCGTAGTCGTTCCAGTTTTGCTCCGGCGCATCCACGCCATAGCCCACGAAGACCAGGTCGCTGGCATCGATCTTCACTTCCGGCTGGCCGCTGCGCGTGCCGATGACCATGTCGGTGCCGAACGCCAGCTTGTGCGCCTTGCCCTTGATGTCGATTGCCATCGCAGTGCTTTCGTCGGCGCGGGTCTCGACCATCGGCACGGTCTGGAAATAACTGTCGCCATTGCCGGGCTGCAGGCCGATGCGTTGCATCTGCGCGCGGATGTATTCCACGGTCTTGTCTTCGCCCGGGGTGCCGGGGCCGCGACCCTCGAATTCATCCGAGGCCAGGGTCTTGACGTGTTCGGCGAAGTCGGCCGGGTCGATCGCGTCCTTGAACGCAACCGCAGCGGGCATGCTCGCGGGGATCGACGCAGGACCAGTGGCGTCAGGCATGGGCGCTTCGCGCTTGCAGGCCGACAAAGCCGCGATCGCAGCCAGGCACAGCAGGAGATTGCGGGGTCGCATCAAGGGTTCCTCGTTCCGGGAATCCCTGATTCTAGCGCGCCGGTTTCCATGTACAGATTCCGGCACGATGCGCTTCGCCTTTAGAGGGCGAAGCGCAGTGATCGCATCACTCGGCCGGTGCGGTCGGGGTGTCGAAGCTCTGCGCGGTGGCGCCGGTCACCGCGCCGATGCGCGCGGTCTTGTGCACGTACAGCTTGACCGCACGCTCGAACACCAGCGGGCCTTCGACCACCGCGTTGGGACCGATGACGATGCGCGGATCGCGCTTCGGCTTCACCTGCAGCCACGAATTGTTCTTCTCGACCTTGATGCCGCCCTTGACCACCGAATCGATGCCGACGGTGATGTCGCCATTGACGGTGGAGATGCCACCGCCAAGATGGGTGCCGACCAGGCCGATGGCGCCGTTCACGGTTTCCACGCCGTCCTTCAC
>JBOHXX010000023.1:0-18565 GCA_050737675.1 Pseudoxanthomonas sp. | reverse complement strand
GGACTGGGGCTTCAAAGGATATGTGATGTCCGACTGCTGGGCGGTCGACGATATCTGGAAGAACCATAAGATAGTCGCCACCGTGGAGGAAGCCTCTGCGCTGGCGGTGCGCAACGGAACAGAGTTGGAGTGCGGCCAAAGCTATGCGCAGGCGCTGCCGGTCGCCGTGCGAAAGGGTTTGATCAGCGAAACGGAGATCGACGAGGCGCTCACGCGCCTGATGGCTGCGCGCTTCCGGCTAGGCATGTTCGATGCTCCGGAGAAGGTGCGTTGGGCTCGTATTCCCATTTCCGCGAACCAGTCGCCTGAGCATGATGCGCTCGCGCGGCGCGCGGCCCAGCAATCGATTGTGCTGCTTAAGAACGAGGGCGTACTACCGCTGTCGACCACGCTGCACAAGATTGCCGTGGTCGGTCCTACGGCCGATGACACCATGGCGCTGCTGGGGAACTACTACGGCACGCCAGCGACGCCCGTGACGATCTTGCAAGGCATTCGGGAAGCGGCACCCCTAGCCGAAGTGCTCTACGCCAGGGGCGCAGACTTGGTGCAAGGGCGCGATGACCCATCTGCGATCCCGCTAATCGATGCACAGTATCTGCGTCCTTCTGCCGAATCGCCCGAGCGCGGATTGCGCGGAGAGTATTTCCGCAACAAGGATCTTGCGGGCGCGCCGGCACTGGTGCGCGTCGATGCCCAAATCCTGTTCAACTGGGATCGCGGTTCTCCCACCGACAACCTGATGGCCCGCGGCGAGGCGGGCCCTGGTGAGGCGGTGCCCAACGATAATTTCAGCATCCGTTGGAGCGGCCAACTGCTGCCGCCCGTCTCGGGCACCTACCAAGTACAGGTGGCGGCCAATGATGGCGTCCGGCTCTATCTGGACGGGAAGCTCATTCTGGATCACTGGAACAACGAAGATCGGCTCAGTGCCCATAGCGCTGATGTGGAGTTGGTGGCGGGGCGTGCGTATGACTTGAAGCTGGAATACTTCGATGCCGAGCGCGATGCGGGCGTGCGACTCGCCTGGGTCAGGCCTGGAGCGATGGCGCCGTTGGAAGAGGCGGTGGGCATCGCCCGGCAAGCTGACGTCGTCGTTTTCGTGGGCGGGCTGACCGGAGATGTGGAGGGTGAGGAGATGAAGGTCGACTACCCGGGTTTTGCGGGTGGAGATCGCACCGACATCCGTCTCCCCGCCACACAACAGAAGTTGCTCGAAGCGCTGCAAGCTACCGGCAAGCCAGTGGTCATGGTGCTGACCACCGGATCGGCGTTGGCGGTGGATTGGGCACAAGCGCACCTGCCTGCCATCGTATTGGCCTGGTATCCCGGCCAGCGTGGCGGCAGTGCCGTGGCCGATGTTCTGTTTGGCAATGCCAATCCTGCCGGGCGCCTGCCAGTTACGTTCTACAAGGCCGCAGAAAAGCTGCCGGCGTTTGATGATTATGCGATGCAAGGGCGGACTTATCGCTATTTCAAAGGACAGGCGCTATATCCGTTCGGACATGGCTTGTCCTACACGCACTTCGCCTACTCCGATCTCAAACTCGATCGCAAACAAGGCACGCTGGCTGAACCTGTCCAGCTGACCGTGAAGATCAGGAACGATGGCAAGCGTGCTGGAGAAGAGGTCGTTCAGCTCTATTTGAAGCCAAAGAAAAACGAGGGAAGAGCCATCAAGGAACTGCGTGGCTTCCAGCGATTGGCCTTGCAGCCGGGCGAGCAACGCACGTTGACCTTCGCCTTCACGCCACTCAAGGATCTGAGGACTTATGACGAAAGCGCCAATACCTATATAGTCGAGGCAGGATCTTATGAGGTGCAGATTGGCGCCTCTAGCGCCGACATTCGGTTGGAAGACCTCTACACCTTGGAAGAGCGTTGATGCCCGTCTGGTGGCTATTGCTCGAAGCCCAGGCCCGATACCTTGACCCGCAAACGCGCAAGAAGCGTATGCGAGGTCAGATAGAGGGTTTTCCCATCATCGCCGAATGCACAGTTCGAGATGGCTGCGCCAGTTTCGATGCGGCCCAATCGCCTGCCAGCGGCATTCATGACAAGAATGCCTCCGGGCGCGGTGGCGAAGAGTTCCCCTGCTTGAGAAACCGCCATTCCGTCGGGCAATCCCTCGACCCCTTCGCCCAGTAAATCGAAGGCATCCGCAAACACGCGCTTGCCGAGGATTCTGCCCTGTACATCGAGCGAGTAGGCCATCCAGATTGGTCGCTTAGGGTCGGAGTTGGACACATAAAGCGTTCGCTCATCCGGCGATAGGGCAATGCCGTTGGGAAATCGCAGGCTGTCGTCGATCAGTTGCACCTGCCCGCTAGGGTCCATGCGGTAGACCCCATTGATGGGCATTTCCTTGATCGGGGAATCATCCAGGCCCTTCAAGCCATAGGGTGGATCCGTAAAGAACAGAGCCCCGGTGCTGTGCGGCACCACGTCATTGGGGCTGTTGAATCGCTTGCCGTCGAAGGCAGAAGCCAAAGTGGTTTTGCGCTTGGTCTTTGGGTCCAGGCGGGCGATGAGCCGCGAGCCAGAATCCGCCAGCAGAAGCGTGCCTGCGGGCTCTAAGAACAGCCCATTGGCGCCGGCTTCGCGCACCGTGGCCGGATCAGGATCTGCCAGGCCGGAGGGTTCGAGGAAAACCGAGAGGCCATCGGATTGGCTCCATCGATAAAGGATGTTCGCGGGCACATCGGTGAAGAGCAGGTAGCCACCGTCGGCGACCCAAGCCGGACCTTCGGACCAGGTAAACCCCTCTGCAATCTTCTCCATACGCGCATCGGCAGCGACGACGTCGTTGAACGCCGGGTCCATCGCGGTGAGCTTTCCGAAAGCAGGGGCGTCAACCGGCACCTGGGTAGATGCACAGCCAAGCAGAAACGCAACCGCTGCCCAAGCGACCGTACGCAACGAGAATATGGACATGCGGTCTCTCTGTAGGGAGCTAGAACATGATGCGGCAAATGCGGTCTCAGGGCGCAGCCTCGGCATCGGATTTTTGCAGGTACGTCCTTAGCCACTGCAGCGCCGGTCTCTCGCTGCCATCTTCGCGTATCAGGTTGGCTCCTTCCTTCGTGCGCCAAAGTCCAGGCCGGAAGCCCCACAGGGTGATTCCATGCACCCCGGGATGCTCCCAAAATACCGGGAAAATGCGCTGGTAATCTTGCAATTGCACCTCATCACTGGGCCCATCGATATCCAACTCGGTGACGTAAAGCGGCAAGCCAGTGCCCGCGAGGCGATCAAGGTTGCCACGATGCACCGACATGGGGGTCTTGGTGGTCGTTGCGAACGCGTGGCCCTGGACCCCGATGGCATCGACCAGGCCCTCTTTCCGCAGCAGTTCGATGATGGCCAGATACCTGCCGGTGTCCTTGTCGCTATCGGTGATGCTGTAATCATTGATCATCAACACGGACCGGGGGAAATACTTGCGTCCAAGGCGAAACGACTCGAGCACCCAGTCCCACCCGTTGAGGCCGCTACCGCCCAGTGCTTCGAGATAATTACCGCCGCCTTCGTCGTCTTTGGCGGGTGGATCATGAAGCGGTTCGTTCACGACTTCGACGAAATCCAGTTTTGGATAGCGCGCGGCCACGGCTGCAAACCACTCCTCGATTTCCTCCCGCTGCTGCTTTGGCGGAAGGCTTTCGATCCATTCCGGTTGCTGGTTGCCCCAGACCATGACATGCATCTGGAAGGGGAGGTGGTGTAGTTGGGAGAATCGATAGGCCTCATCCAGGGCCCGCCAGTCCATTTGATCCCGCACCGCTTCCACGCTGCCCCACTTGCCGCCGTTCTCGGGCGTTACCTTGTTCCAATAGGTATCGAAGCCAGGCGCTTGGCCTGTGCCGTACGCACAACCCAGAAACTTTGGTTGACCCTTGGCCAGTGGCGCGGCATATGCCGCTGCGATGCCGAAGAAGCTCGCCAGTACAGGCAAGACGATCCTGGTGCTCAGTCTCATTAAGATGCTTCCTCGATCCTGTAATCGACGGAGCAAAGCATGTTGCTTCGCAGCGTGCGGGCAAGGAATGGTAGCGCTACCATCGCTTTATATCGAGGGGGTTCTGATGCTGGGGAATTCGATCCAAAGCTTGGGTGAAAGCAGGTGCGCTCCCGGCGGCCGGGCCCGTGGTCGCCTTCGAACTCAGTGCAGGGGCAGGCAATGGCGTTGACCAATACAGGTGAGCAGAGGCTATCGGTTACCGAGAAGGTGGGATACAGCCTCGGAGACCTGGCTGCCAATCTGATCTTCCAGACGCTTATTACCTACTTGGCTTTCTTCTATACCGACGTCTATCGGATTCCGGCAGCCACTGCCGCCAAGATCATCTTCCTGGTGGGCCTGCTCGGCGCTTTCGTCTTCACTCCCTTGGTGGGGATCATTGCCGATCGCACGCGCACGAGGTGGGGCAAGTTCCGGCCTTGGATACTCTGGACGGCGATCCCGTTCGGGGTGTTGTCCTTGCTGGCGTTCAGCACCCCCGATCTAGGGGAGCACGGCAAGGTCATCTATGCGCTGACGACCTACGCGCTGCTGATGCTGGTGTATGCCTCCAACAACTTGCCCTATTCGGCCCTCAGTGGTGTTCTGACCGGCAACATGGCCCAGCGCAACAGCCTATCGGCGTATCGCTTCGTGGCGGTGATGATTGCTCAGTTCATCGTGCAGGTCTTGCTGCTGCCGCTGGTGCTGATCTTGGGCGATGGCGACAAGGTTCGTGGATTCGAGAACACGATGACGCTTTTCGCGGTGGCCGGCACCGCTTGTTTTCTGGTCACGTTCTTTACCACTCGCGAGCGTATCGTGCCTGCCCCTGAGCAAAAATCAGGAGTAATGCAGGATCTACGAGATTTGACCCGTAACGGGCCTTGGCTGGTCATGCTGGCCTTGACTATCCTTGTCTTCGTCAATCTCGCTCTCAAGGGCGGGATGTATATCTACTACTTCCAGTATTACCTGGACGAGACGCAGCTGGCAGAGTTCCTGCAGGGCACTGGCTTCAATAGCTTCATCGCAGCCGTCAATGCTGGACTATCAGGTGCGGGCCTCACTCAGTTCACTTGGCCCAAGGACGCACCGACCTCAGCGTTCAGCCTGTTCAATGCAGGCGGCATCATCTTCATGATCTTCGGAATAGGCGTATCCCAGCGCCTGGCGGATCGGTTCGGCAAGCGCAATGTATTTGGTGGCGCCTTGCTGGTATCCACAATGTTTCTGCTTGCGTTCTTCTTCTACTCACCAACCTCTATTGGATTGGTTTTCATCAGCTACATCCTCCACGGTTTCAGCTATGGCATTACCATTCCCTTGTTGTGGGCCATGATCGCCGATGTAGCCGATTACTCGGAGTGGAAGAACCATCGTCGTGCCACCGCGATTATTTTCTCGGCCATGCTTTGCGGTTTGAAAATAGGGCTGAGCATCGGTGGGGCCTCGGTGGCGGGCCTCTTGGCCTATTACGGCTACAGCGCAGATAGCGCGGTGCAAGATCCGCAGACTGTGAATGGCATACGCCTGGCCGTCAGCGTCTATTGCTCCATTCCGTTCCTGATCGCGGTGGTCATGCTTTCTCTCTACAAAATAGACAAGACAATGGAATCCCGCATCGAGCGGGACCTGGCTGAGCGCAGGCTGACGCCTGCGACGCCCTGAGCCGATCCGCACAGGGGTGCGAAATGCCTGATGACTCGACTTCGTTGGACCTTGGCGCACTGACAGCAAACGCTATTTCACAGCCGCTGGTAACCCATATCTACACGGCAGACCCTTCCGCGCACGTTTTCGATGGCCGCCTCTATATCTACCCCTCCCACGATATCGAGACGGGCATCCCTTTTAACGATCTGGGCGATCATTTCGGCATGCAGGATTACCATGTGCTGCGCTTGGATTGTGCCGGGGGCGAAACGATCGATTGCGGCGTCGCGTTGCATATCGATGACGTGCCCTGGGCGCAGCGGCAGATGTGGGCACCTGACGTGGCTTGTCGCGACGGGCGCTACTACCTCTATTTCCCCGCCAAGCGGGCAGACGGTATTTTCCAAATCGGAGTAGCGGTCAGCGATACCCCGGCCGGTCCTTTCAGGCCGGAGCCAGAACCCATCCAAGGTAGTTATTCCATCGATCCGGCTGCCTATGTCGATGACGACGGGGCCTGTTACCTGTATTTCGGCGGGATATGGGGCGGCCAGCTGCAAAGCTATCGCGACAACACTTACCACCCATCCAACGGCGAGCCTGAGGACGGGCAGCCAGCTTTGGGGCCGCGAGTGGCGCGGCTGGACCCCAGCATGAAGCAGTTCGAGGAACTTCCCCGCGAAGTGCCGATTGTCGATGAGAGTGGGTGCCCGCTGCTTGCCGAAGACCATGAAAGGCGGTACTTCGAGGGTCCCTGGATGCACAAGCACCAGGGCAGGTATTACCTCTCCTATTCGACAGGGGACACCCACCTGCTTTGTTATGCGATCGCGGACAATCCCTACGGTCCCTTCGTCTATCAAGGCGTCCTATTAACCCCGGTCGTGGGTTGGACAACACATCACTCGATATGTCAGTTCCAGGAGCGCTGGTATCTGTTCTACCACGACTCGATTCTTTCCGGCGGCGTCACCCATCTGCGGTCGGTCAAGATGACCGAACTGCATTACGACGAGCAGGGAAGAATACCGACCATTCACCCTTATGGCTGCTGATCCGCAAAACATTCCAAGCGACGCAATGGCGCCGTTTGCGCCTGGGCCGCTGATCAGGCTGTCGCGCGGTAATTTGCAAGGCGATATTGCGCCGCAGGCAGGTGGTCGCATAGCCCAGATTACGCATAGCGGGATCGAGCAGCTTGCCGGCTTTGACGAATCAAACACGGCGATGATCGGTTGGGGCTGTTATCCGATGCTGCCGTGGGCAGGTCGCGTTCGGCAGGGACGATTTGAATTTGGTGGACAGCATCACCAGCTGTCGCGGAACATGGGGGCGCACTCAATCCACGGAGTCGGTTTCGCAATGCCCTGGCAGGTGGAATTCCATGACTCCCATCTCCTGGAACTCTCATTGGTGTTGCCGCAGGACGAGCGCTGGCCTTTCGGCGGCAGCGCGCATCACCGAATGGAACTGGATGAAGACAGCCTGCTACTCCGGCTGGCGGTGCAGGCAGGATCGGTTGCCATGCCTGCAACGATCGGCTGGCATCCATGGTTTCGAAAGCCCGAGCGCCTGCGGTTTACCCCAAACGGCATCTATCCTCGTGACGAGGACGGTATTGCAACGCTGCCGGTCGCGCCGCCGCTGCCGGGGCCCTGGGATGACTGCTTTATCAATTCTGAGACGGTAGAGCTTGAGAGTGCAGGGCAACAGGTGAAGCTTAGTTCAGACTGCACGCATTGGGTCGTTTACGACCAGGTTCCCAGCGCTACTTGCATCGAACCGCAGAGCGGTCCGCCTGATGCATTCAATATCGAGCCATTTGTATTGTCGCCGGGTGAGACGCTTGCCCGGTGGTTTCGGATCGTGTGGGACGACCGCTGAGGCCGGCGCACGATTTTTCCCAGTTCGTTGCTTTTCGATGGTGGAGATGAAGATGAAATCAAGATCGCATCGCTCGTTGTCTTGCATTGGACTTGTCGCTGCATTGGGGTTTGCCCCGCCCTTTCTGCTGGCAGCCGGAAACAAGCCAGCTGCCGAGACAGCCATTCATCCGTCCCTGTGGCCCGAGGTCGCGCCTTCGATGCCCGCCGATGCAGTTTTGGAGAAACGAATCCAGGATCTAATGGGCCAGCTTAGCGTCGAGGAAAAAGTGGGGCAGGTTGTCCAGGGCGATATCGCAAGCATTACGCCCGATGACGTGCGCATGTATCGATTGGGCTCGATTTTCGCCGGGGGCAACTCTGACCCGGGCGGTAAATACAATGCCACGCCAGCCCAGTGGCTCGCACTGGCCGATGCCTTCTATGAAGCCTCGATGGATACGAGAGACGGCGGGCATGCGATACCCGTGATATTCGGGATTGATGCGGTCCACGGGCAGAGCAATATCGTGGGCGCCACTGTGTTCCCGCACAACATTGGGCTGGGTGCCACTCGCAACCCCGAGCTCATGCGTCGCATTGGGGAGGTTACCGCGGCCGAGACACGCATTACGGGGATGGAGTGGGCGTTTGCTCCCACCGTGGCCGTCCCGCAAGATGACCGGTGGGGCCGCAGCTACGAGGGATTTTCCGAGTCGCCAGAAATCGTGGCCAGCTTCGCCGGCCCAATCGTCGAGGGCCTGCAGGGAAAGGTGGGCAGCCCGCAATTTTTGGATCAAAGCCACGTCATCGTGTCGGTGAAGCATTTCCTTGGAGATGGCGGCACGACAGGCGGCAAGGATCAAGGCGACACTCAGGTCAGCGAAGCGGTATTGCGGGATTTGCACGGGGCAGGATACCCCCCGGCGATTGCGGCGGGCGCGCAATCGGTCATGGCGTCCTACAACAGCTTCAATGGCACCAAGATGCACGGCAACAAGAGCCTGCTCACCGATGTTCTCAAGGGGCGAATGCACTTTGACGGCTTTGTTGTGGGCGACTGGAATGGACATGGTCAAGTGCCCGGGTGCACCAATGAGAACTGTGCCCAAGCATTCCTGGCAGGTGTGGACGTATTAATGACCCCGGACAGTTGGAAGGGCCACTACAACAGCCTGCTGGCCTCGGTGAAGTCTGGTGAAGTGCCCATGGCCCGCTTGGATGATGCAGTGAGTCGCGTGCTGCGCGTAAAGTTCCGCCTTGGCATGTTCGAAGCCGACAAACCGTCCGAACGCGCGTTGGGCGGCAAGTTCGATCAGCTGGCATCGCCGGCGCACAGGGCAGTGGCCCGGCAGGCTGTTCGTGAATCGCTCGTGCTCTTGAAGAACAACCACCAAACCTTGCCCTTGAACCCCAGGCAACGCTTGCTTATTGCGGGCGATGGGGCGGACAACCTGAGCAAGCAGACGGGCGGATGGACCTTGAATTGGCAAGGTAATGGCACGGTCAGGGCCGATTACCCGAATGCGGATTCGATATGGGATGGCCTGCGCGCGCAAGTAGAGGCTGCCGGGGGCGTTGCCGAGATGTCGGTGGACGGGCGCTATAAGCAAAAACCCGACGCCGCTATCGTGGTGTTCGGTGAGGACTCCTATGCGGAATTCCAGGGCGACCTGCCTAATTTGCTTTACCGGCCGGGCGACGACACCGATCTGGAGCTCATGAAGCGACTCAAGGCTGAGGGCATTCCGATAGTTGCGGTATTCCTGAGTGGCAGACCGCTTTGGGTCAATCGGGAGATCAATGCAGCCGACGCCTTCGTGGCTGCCTGGCTGCCAGGATCCGAAGGCGCTGGTATCGCCGATGTATTGCTGCAGACGCCGGACGGAAAGATTGGCCATGACTTCAAGGGAAAGTTGAGTTTCTCCTGGTCAAAAGACGCGCTGCAGGTAGCCAACAATGCTGGACAAGCTGGGTATTCCCCGCAGTTTCCACTGGGCTATGGACTGACCTACACCGATGCGAAGGATTTGAAAGCACTGCCGGAAGCATCGGGCGTAAGTCAGGTCCAAAGCGTACCCGGCGTGTATTTCGCGCGGGGTAAGCCCGCACCCGGACTCAGTCTGTATTTGCAGCACTCCACGCAGGGCCACCAGACCAAGGCGAGCACGCTGCCTGCGTCCCTCCCTGATGGGAGCCTGACAGCGACCGCCATCGATCACAAGGCGCAGGAAGATTCGGTTCGCTTGACGTGGTCGGGAAAGTCGTCGGCACGCGCGCTGTTACTTTCAGACAAGCCGATCGATGTAGCCCGTGAGACCAACGGCGACGTGATGCTCATGCTCGCCTTGCGACCGGATGCGCCAGCCAAAGGTGATGTAACGCTTGGAGTGGATTGCAGCCAGGGTTGCGCCGCAAAGCAGAAACTCAACGAGGGCTTGAGCGCTTTGAAGATAGGTGAGTGGACCACGATCGGCGTCCCATTGAAATGCCTGCAGAAGGCCGGTGCCGACATGACCCGCCTGGATCGACTGCTCATACTGGAGACGGACGGCGCCTGGCAATTGTCGATCTCGCGCGTGTCGCTGGGAACAGGCAACCAGGCGCAACATGTGATTGGTTGTGCACAGAACTAGAGTCCGGGTCCGATTCAGATCGGAAGCGTGGGCAAGTCGTGGCGTCGTCGTTTTCACGCGGTCAAGAACTTCGAGTGCGCTCGGCTGCGCGCAGCGGAACAGGCCGATTGTTGTTCGCATTGCGCGCCAGGATGGTCGTGCGCGTTGCCATCGCGGCATGCCATGCGGCGCGCGCGGTCGTGGGGTCCTTTCGTCATGCCATCCAGACTGCCCTTGCGGCGGTTTGTCATGATGCCGGCGGGCAGGTTGTCGGCTCCGGTCAATGCGGGACCAGGGCTAGCGCTTGTCCGGAGACGGTGCGCGAGCCATAGGCGTCTCGAGGTATGGTAACGATCAGGCTGCGCGGGTTCGTGCCGGCCAATTTGGCTTCCCGATGCGTTTCCCTAGTCGGGACGGGAAAACCTGCTGGGATCGACGCCCAGCATGCGGCGGAACATCCGGTGCATAGGTTCCCAGCAACGGAGGCGGCGCACTTACCACTTGGGTCAAGACGACGTCGAGTGCGCCGAAGAATGCCGACAGTTATCGGCATTCGTTCGACCTGGCCTGCAAACGATCGGCAGGACCGCTCGTTTCCGCGCCTGCACCTCGGCACGCTGGCGATCCAGTTCCCTGGATTATCGTCCAGAAGAGTTGGGGCAACAGGAAAATTCGGGACAAAGATCGACGTTGGCGGGCAACGAAACGCAGATCACCTCGAGGACGCCGGGTGGCAGGGATCTATGATTTACATCACGCGCTGGACAAGCCGTAAAATTGCCGCAGTAGCGCCCCATGGGCGAGAGCTATCGACTTGTTCGCGATCGGATCGAAAAGCTCGCGCCCATGGGGTACTACTACGGGTTATCGCTGGCGATATCCTTGGCATCGTTGCCCGCTTGCCTGGACACTATGCTGGTCGCGGTCAGATCGGCGGTCACGTTGCCGACCGTGGCGAATACGTCGGGAATCGTATCGACCGCCAGCAGCAGGCCCAAGGGCGCGATCGGCAGGCCCATGGCCTGGGTCACTGGCAGGTTGGTGGCCATGTAGCTGACCTGGCCCGGCAATCCCACCGAGCCGCAACTGATGATCACCGCCAGCGCGGCGCCGGTGGCGAGCTGCGCCGCCGACAGGTCGATGCCGTAGGCCCAGGCGATGAACGCAGCGGCGCTGACGTATTGCACCGGGCTGGTGATGCGGAACAGGGATACCGCCATCGGCAGGACCAGCGCGGTGACCTGCGGCGAGTAACCCAGCCGGCGTTGCGCGACTTCCAGCATGGCCGGCAACGAAGCCAGCGAGGACTGGGTGCTGGCGGCCACGACTTGCGCGGGGAGGATCGCCGTTGCGAACCTGCCGATGCGTTCGCCACCGCAATACGCCGCTACCGGCAGCAGCATCACGGTGACTGCTAGGTACAGCCCGCATTGCAGCAGTATGTACACTGCCAAGGCGCTGACCATGCCCATGCCGGATTGCGCGCATACCGCCAGCACCAGCGCGAACACGCCCACCGGCGCCGCCCACAAGACCCAGTGCACGACCACGATCATCGCGTCGGACACGGCCTGGAAGAAGTTCACCATCAGGTCGCGTCGCGGTTTTTCAATGCGGGTCAGGGCGAAGCCGAAGAACAGGGCGAAGACGATCAGCGGCAGCATCGCGCTTTGCGCTGCGGCCGAGATCGCGTTGCTGGGAATGATCGAGGTCAACGCTTCGCTCCAGCCGCTGGCTGTGGTAACCACGGGAGCGGCTGCGACGGAGCCGCTCAGCGCCTGGGTCAATGCCGGATCGTGCGGCACCAGCGACAGCAGCAACGGCGCTGCGATGGCGGTGAAGAACGAAGCCGCACTGAGCAGGGCCACGAATACCAGCAGCGCGCGCCGCGCGGTGCGTCCGGAGGAGGCGGTATCGCTTGCGGTGGTGACGCCGATGATCACCAACGCGAATACCAGCGGCACTACGGTCATCTGCAACGCATTCAGCCAGAGCTTGCCGATGGGTTGGACGAAGGCAGCCACTTTCGCCGCCAGCGCTGGATCCGACCAGGCCAGGGTCAATCCGATCACCGCTCCGGAGGCGAGGCCCAGCAATACGCGCGTGGTTGGCTTCAAGGCATGGACTCCAGGGTAGGCAGTTGCCAGGCATCGTGCAGGCCGGCGTATTCATTGGCCGGCAGCAACACGAATACCGGATGCCGGTCGGGCCGCAACCATGCCAGCAAGCGGGTCATGGTTGGATCGGCCATGGCGGTGCAACCGGCGGTTGACTGCGCAGGTTGCTTCCACAGGTGGGCGAAGATGCAACTGCCTGCATCGCGCCGGGCCTGCGGGTTGTGTTCGATGACGAAGCCGAGGCGATAGCGCTGGTCGCCGGCGGCGTGCAGGTCGAGGCGCATCGGTTCGGTCGAACCGGCGACTGCTTCCGTGCCGACGCTGCGTGCATCGACGATGCGGTTGTACAGCGGCGACCCGCTGACATCCATGCAGTAGTGCGAGGCCTGCATCGCGTCGTAGGGCAGGGCGGTGTCGGCATGTTGCGCATAGCCGAAGGCATCGCCGATGCCGAACACGCCAGCCGGGCTGCGACCGTCGCCTTCGTGCTTGAGTGGCCCTGCTTGCGGGCGCGTTTGCGGATCCGGATGCAGCCCCAAACCCCAGGCCGAACCATTCCTGCCGACGGTGACCGGTTCGCTTTCACCGACCTGCCTCCACTTTCCATTCGCGCGCTCGTAGGTCCGCAGTGCGCCTTGGCTGGCGTTCCAGTCCGGCGTGACCACGACCACGACCTGTTGCGCGTTGCTCCATGGCAGGGCGGGGCGCGCTGCGGGCGCATTCGCGCAACCAGAGACGAGAGATGCGAAGGCCACCAGCGCAAGCGACCAATAGCCCGGCTTGCCGGTGGGCATGCCCATGTGTGTGCGAGTGCGTGTGCTTGTGGTTTTCATGGATTAAGGACCGGTTGGATGCGTTCCAGGTTTTCCTGGAGGATGCCGAAGCGCTTCTTGCTGCCTTCGCAGAGCATGACGAAGATGCCATCCAGCAGGTGCTGCAGCGCGGAGCGATAGAGCAGTGGCTCGATGTGCGGGCGGTCGTCGTGCGCCGACACCAGCAGGGCCAGGTCGGCATGGGCGCGCAGGGCGTTGGAGGTGTGGCGGGTGACGGTGATCACCTTGCCCTTGGCCTTGCGGAACTGGTGGCAGATCTGCGAAAGCGCGGTCTGCGCGCCATCCTCGCAGAACACCAGCAGCACGTCGCCGGCGCTCGCCGCCGACACGCTTGCGGTCATGTGCGCGGCGTCGAAATTGTGGATGGTCGGGATTCCCAGCAGCGACAGCCTCCAGGCGAAGGCACGAGCGTGGATGTCGTCCTCGCCGAAGCCGATGATGAACACCTTGCCGGCACTGCCGATCGCATCGGCCACCGCGCGCACCGCCTCGGGCGGGTTGATCAGGCGCGTCTCTTCCTCGGCCTCGGACTTGCGCCGCCAAAGATCGCTGCCATTGGTGCCGTTGGCGCCGCGGATGGCGGCCGTGGCCACGGTGGCGTTCCCATTGTCGGCGCGGGCGATCGCCTCGCCGATCGAATACTTGAGGTCCGGATAACCCTTGAAGCCGAGCTTCTGGCTGAACTTGACCACGCTGGACTGGCTGATCCGCAGCGCCGTCGCCAATTGTTGCGAAGAGTAGTCGCGGAGCAGTTGCGCGTTTTCGAGGATGAAATCGGCGATGCGACGTTCGATCGCCGACATCTGGTCGCGCTCGGAACGGATCTTGATCAGCGGGGACATGTCAGGCCTCGAGCGGCTCAAGGCCGCGGATCTCGCGGATGCCCAACCCGGGTGCGTCGGTGATGGTGATTTCGGATTCGTTGAACATGACCCCTCCCTCGACCGGGTTGAACAGGCACAACGAAGGGCCGTCCAGGTCGATCTTGGTGATGATGTTGGACTTGGCCACGGCCACATGCACCGCCGCGGCGACGCTGATGCTGCTTTCAAGCATGCAGCCGATCATGCACTCGATGCCGTGCATCGCGGCGATGTCGGCGATGCGGATCGCATTGGAGATGCCGCCGGTCTTCATCAGCTTGATGTTGATGATGTCGGCCGCGCGCATGCGGATCAGTTCCACCACTTCCATGGGGCCGAATACGCTTTCGTCGGCCATGATTGGCGTGTGCACCCGCTCGGTGACGTAACGCATGCCTTCCAGGTCATGCGCCTTGACCGGTTGCTCGACCAACTCCAGGCGCACGCCGGCGTCCTCCAGCGTCTGCAGCGCGTACACGGCCTGCTTGGCGGTCCAGCCCTGGTTGGCATCGAGGCGCAACAGCGCCCGGCCCTCCACCGCGGCATAGATCGCCTTGACCCGCTCGATGTCCACGCCGATGTCCTTGCCGACCTTGATCTTCAACGACTCGAAGCCACGCTCCACCGCGGCCATGGAATCGGCCACCATCTTGTCGATGTAGTCGACGCTGATGGTGATGTCGGTGGTGATGACCGGATCGCCGCCGCCCAGCAGTTTGTACAGTGGCGCGTCGTACAGCTGGCCGAACAGGTCGTAGATGGCGATCTCGACCGCGGCCTTGGCGCTGGTGTTCTTCTCCATCGCACCCTGGACCAGTTGGGTCAGGCGATTGAGGTTGGCGATGTCCTCGCCGATCAGGCGCGGGGAAATGTAGTGGCGGATGGCATCGACGATCGAGCCATGGGTGTCGCCGGTGATCACCGCAGTCGCAGGCGCCTCGCCATAGCCGATGTTGCCGCTATCGGTGTGCACCATGATCACGATGTCCTCGACCCGGTCCACCGTGCGCAACGCGGTCTTGAAAGGGGTCTTCAGCGGGACCCGCAGCATGCCGAAGGTGATGTCGGTGATTTTCATTGGTGTCGGTTCTTTATGGATGCGGTATCAGGGGCGGATGCGGACGATGCTGGTGATGCGGTCCACGTAGGAATGATCGGTGTCGAACCGCAGCGGTAGCAATGGGGTCACCGACACGGCATTGAGGTGCATGGAGCGCAATTTTCCATCGGCATCGAGATAGCTGCCGCCATTGGTGTCGTGGATCACGTACGGCGCGCCATCGATGCGGCCGATCATCATCATCACGTGGCCGGGGATGTAGACCAGGTCGCCTACTTGCAACGCATCCACGGCGGCCTTGCGCCGCTCGGATCCTTCGTCCTTGGCGAAGGTCATGTGGTTCAGCGCGGGGCTGACGCTCTGGTCGCGGGTGTTGCGCGGCAACTCCACGCCCATGCTGCGATAGACCTCGGAAACGAATCCGCTGCAGTCGCGGCCGTTATAGGAATGACCCCAGCCGTAGCGTTCGCCGAGGAACTTGAAGGCCTGGCGAACAAGATTCGCGTGGGTGAGCGGCAGGTAGCCGCCGGCGGTGTCCTGGTTTTTCTGCAGCAGCGCCGGGGCGAAACCGAGGGATCCGTCGGCGGCGTGGATCGGCAGTTCAACCGTCCACGAAGAGTAGGGGTGCTGTCCGTTCACCGGCGTGGCCGGCGGCGCGTCGGCCAGCGGGACCCGCACGCCCATGTCCAGCTGCAGTTCCGACAACTGCGGCTGCTCGCGCGTATACACCGTGGACACTTTCGCCCCCAGCACGATGCGATAGGGCGCCTTGTCCGCGTAGGCGAACACCTGCTCGCGGCTGCCTTCGGCGATGTCCTGCCGGGCGACCCAGGCCTTGTATCTCGGGCTTACCACCCACAGCCACTTTCCATCCCGGCTCTGGTGCGCGATCGCCACCGGGGTGCCGGGGAACAGCGCGCTTTCCTGGAAGCGGTCGATGTCGGTGTCGCCACGCGCACTGAAGACGCGCAACCCGGTCGGAAAGCCGCGCAACGCGGTCCGGCGCAGCACCAGTCCGTAGCGCGTCTTCGTGTTGTCCGCGATCGCCTGCAGGTCGAGCGCATCGGCGAGGCCTTCAAGCGTGGCAGCAGGTACCGGATTGCCGTCCACGTCGTAGAGGGGTTTCCCGGGCGGCGATGACAAGTCCTGGATCCATTCCACGATCCGGGCCCTGGGCAAGGTAGCCGGAAGCGCCGCCAGGTCGTTCATCGACGGATCGGTACGCAGCAGCTTTTCGTTCTGCGCCGCGATCGCGGCTTCGTCCAGCACCACCCGGTCGGGTTGGTCGAGTTGGGCGACCCAGAAATCGGCGGTGAGTTGCGCATCGTCGATTCCGACCACTCCATGCGGCGGAGCCTGTACATGAGCCGGGTCGGTAGGAGTCGCACGAAGGTCGCGTGCCTGGGCCGGGAACAGGCAAGCACTGGCGACGAACAACGAAAGGGCAAGCAGGGTTGGAGGAGTGAAGCGCATGGTCCACCTTCAAATGGAAGCCAGGATCGAGGGGAGGATGGCCACCAGCAAACCGAAGCCGGTATCAGGATGTAGCCCGGCAGCGCCAGCAGGATGCCGACCGGTACCAGGTTCGGGAAATAGCTTGCGGCGAGCAGGGGAGTCGCCGCCACGTCGCCAATGTGCGCCAGCGAGGCAATACCGCGCAGGAACAGACCAAAGGCCAGCAGCAACGCGTGCAGGGCGATGAGCGGGTACGCGGGCGCGATGGCGATGCCTTCGCAGTTGTCCTGAGAAGCCGGGGCGGCGTTCCAATGCCGGAAAAATGCCGGCTGCCAGCAACATGCTCACCAGAGTAGGCCAGTCCGTGCGGATCATTTTCTCCCCTTGCCCATCGCTTCTCGCTTGCCCATCGGGCCATTCTGGCACCCGCCTGGGAATACATGATTCTTATATCACAAGATCTAAGAATAAATTATTGACGATCGTGGGTAGGCATGTTAGACAGGCATCTTCCGCTGGATGCCGTGGAGGCGTCGCGAGTCGATATGGTGGGGAGCCCTGTCAACGCACATGTGATCCGCCTTGGTTCGAGGCAAGCCTGGGCGGGCTTGTTGCTGGTTGCGATGTTCGCCTGCTCCGTGCAGTTGATGGCGGCGGAAGCCGCGACCCAGGAAACGCAAACCGTGGTCGGATTGATTGATGGCGGGCGCTTCGCCGAAGCGGAATCCTCCATCGCCCATTCCCTGGGATCGTCCACCGTATCCGCCGAAACGAAGTCGGCACTGCTGTTCCAGCGAGAGCGCATGCGCCGGATCCTGCTCGACTTCACTGTCGATGCGGACCAGGCCAAGGCGCAGCTCCGCAAGCAGATCCCCGATCTGCGCGACGAGGAATTCACGCGCTGGGACGCGGCGGGACTGCTCGAATACCAGGTCATCGACGGCCGCAAGCTGTATTTCAACCGCGCGCCGTCCAACCTGTTCCGGCTCAGTGCCGAGGCCAGGGCACGCCGGCAGAAGCAGACCCCCCTCATCGACGGGCCGATGGAAACAGCCAATGCCCATCACCGGGAAGTACGCGATGCGACACTGGCGAAGAACGTAACGGACGCCGGGTCCAGGCGTGTCCGCGTCACCCAGTCCTTGACCGTCGATGCGGACGCGGTGCCCGCCGGGGAAACCGTGCGTGCGTGGATCCCGTATCCGCGCGCGATTCCCGGGCAACAGGAACACATCCGCTTCATCGAAAGCATGCCGGCGGCGCACGAAATCGCGCCGGAGTCAACATTGCAGCGCACGGTGTTCCTGGAAAAGCCGGCGAGCGCCGGCCGGCCCACGAAGTTCTCGATCACCTATGAACTGACCATCCATGGGCAGTACCACGCCATCGATGCCGACAAGGTGGTCGCTGCGCCGCTCACCGCGGAGCTGGCGCCGTTCGTGGTCGAGCGCCCGCCGCATGTGGTGTTCACCCCGGCGCTCCGCGAATTCTCCCGCAAGGTGGTCGGCGACGAGAAGAATCCGTACCGGATCGCGCAAAAACTTTTTGCCGCGGTCGACCAGGTCCCGTGGGCCGGCGCGCGCGAGTATTCGACGATCACCAACATCAGCGACTACGCGTTGCACGCCGGCCATGCCGACTGCGGGCAACAGACGCTGCTGCTGATCACGCTGCTGCGGCTCAACGGCATCCCGGCGCGCTGGCAATCGGGGATGGTCTATTCCGACGGCGACTACGACAACCTGCACGATTGGGGCGGGTTGTACCTGGAGCCGTATGGCTGGGTGCCGATGGATGTCACCACCGGCCGACTCGACGACCCGGATCCGCAGATCGCCAATTTCTATCTCGGGGGGCTGGATGCGTACCGCATCGCCTTCAACGACGACTATTCGCGGGATTTGGTCCCCGCCAAGCGGCACTTCCGCTCGGAGACGGTGGACCTGCAACGCGGGGAAGCGGAATGGAGTGGTGGCAACCTCTATTTCGATCAATGGGATTACGAATTCGAAGGGAAAATGCTGCCGATGAAGAGCAGTACCGAATAGCCAAGCGGGAACCAACCTACCAATTCAGCAAGGGAGAGATCGGGGATGAACAGCAAGAT